>NZ_JBHYJH010000135.1:0-28155 GCF_042740445.1 Streptomyces sp. NPDC059003
GGCCTGATCGCCGCGGAGCGGCACTGCCGCACGGAGGGCCGCCGCCAGGACGCGGCCCTCCTGGCGGCGGCGCTCGCCACGTTCCTCGACGAGGAGGGGTACGCGGCGGAGGCGCAGCGGATGCATGAGTCCGCGGCGGCGCACTGGCGCGCCGCCGACCAGCCGAATCCCGAGGTCCACGCGCTGCTCGCCCTCGCCACGGCCCTGTCGCGCTGCGCGCGCTACGACCTGGCCCGCACGGCACTGCACCGGGCGCACGAGGTCGCCGAGCGGCTCAAGGACACCACCGTGCGGGCCGAGGTCCAGCATCAGCTCGGCGTACTGCACTGGAACCTGGGCCGCCTCCCGGACGCGCTCGCGCACCAGAACGAGGCGCTCGCCCTGCGGCTGCCGACGGACGACCGCTGGCAGATCGCCCGCTCGCACAACAATCTGGGCATCACGCGGCTCTATCTGCGCGACTACCGCTGCGCCGAGGAGCACTTCAATTCCGCGCTCTCCGGATTTCGCGCCTGCGGCGACGAACGCGAAAGAGCCCATGTACTCAACAATCTTTCGGACCTGTACCTGAAAACCGGCAACCCGACATCGGCACGGAATTTCATCCGGCACGCCCTCGACATACTGAAGGAATTGGGCAGCGCTTCCGAGCGCGCCATCACACAGGTCAATCTCGCCGACACCATGAGTTCACCGCGCGATCTGGACGGAATGCTGGACCTGTACCGCGATTCGCTCTCCACCTTCCGGCGTCTCGGTGACCGCCGCAATGCCGCCATCACCCTGCACGGAATGGGAACCGCCCTGCGGGCCGCGGGCCGGTGCCACGAGGCGGCGGCGCACTACCGCCGCGCCCTCGACCTGGCCCGCAGCATCGGCGCCGTGCACGAGGAGGTCCAGTCCCTGCACGGCCTCGGCACGGCGGAGCAACGGGCGGGCCAGCCCGGCGCCGCGGCCGGCCACTTCGAGGAGGCCGCCGCGCTCGCGGACCGCTGCGCGCTGACCCAGGAAGCCGCCAGGATCCGGGAGAGCCTGCGCGCACTGCGCGCCCACTGAAATCTCCCGTGATAGCAGACGGAGAACTCACGGGACCCAAGATCGACCACATTCCGCAGAAGTATTGCAGGAGGGTTGCGCAATCCGTAGCGGCTGCACTAGACCTTATTCCCGCGGCCCATGGAACGGCCCGCTCCAGATCCCCCGCACTATCGAGGAGCACTCAGCACCCCATGAAAAACAATTTCATGCACATTGCACTGACCGTGGCCATCGGGGCCTTGATTTGCATCCCGTCCGTCACCGGAATCTGGGCCAAGCCCCTGATGTCCGCCCCCTCCGCGCACGCCTGAGCGGCCGCGGACCGCGGCGACGGCCCCCGTCGTCGCCGCACCCCCTCGCGATAGCCTCGTGATCATGTACGTGATGGAGCTGACCTACACCGCACCCGTGGACCGCGTCGACGCCCTGCTCGCCGAGCATGTGGCCTGGCTCGACGAGCAGTACGCCAGGGGCGTGTTCATCGCGTCCGGGCGGAAGAATCCGCGGGACGGCGGGGTGATCCTGGCCGTGGGGGACGGCCGGGCGGAGATCGAGGCGGTCGCGGCGAGCGATCCGTTCGTCGTCGGCGGGGTGTGCGAGTACCGGATCGTCGAGTTCCTCGCCACGAAGACCGCCCCCGAACTCGCCTCGTACCGGCAGCAGTTGCCTTCGTAGCAAGAGGCCCTAGGAGACGCCCAGGCGGGCCACGCGGCCCTTCTCGCCCGCGGCCCAGCAGCCCAGGTCCCGCGCGCAGTCCACGGTGTCGTACGAGCCCGCGTCGACCGTCCGCCAGGTCCGGCCGCCGTCCGTGGTGAGGTCGGTGCCCGTCGGGCCGACGGCGAGGGCGGCGGAGCGGCTGTACGGGAGCCAGGCCACGCCGGAGCGGTACGCGGGCGAAGGACGCGCGGCGGGGCGCCAGGTGCGGCCGCCGTCGCGGGTCACCGCGGACGCGTCGGGCGACGGCTGGCCCGCCCGGTAGTCACCGCCGACGGCGATCCCGTGGGCGCGGTCGCGGAAGGCGAGCCCGAAGACCCCGCGCGCGGGGTCGCCCGCGGGCTGGGGCGCGTCGGTGGCCGTCCACGTCAGGCCCCGGTCGGCGGAGTGCAGGACCCGCGCGCGGGCCGCCCCGCCCGTGGCCAGCCACACGTCGCGCGGCCCGGAACCGACCAGGCACTGACCGCTCGCGGCGAACGCCGACTCGCCCTCCTGTGCGGCCGGCATCCCCTTGTCCGGCAGGACCTTCCAGGAGCGGCCGCCGTCGGCGGTGGACAGGATGCGGTACTTGCCGTCCACCGGGTCGCTCAACGCCAGACCGTGGCGGCGGTCGAGGAACGTCATGCAGTCGTAGAAGGCCTTGGGGTCCGCGTTGCGGAAGGACTCCGTCCAGGTGCGGCCGCCGTCGCTGGTGCGGTAGACGCGCGACGCCTCGCCCTCACCGATCGCGAGCGCCACCGCGCGGCGGCCGTCGAACGCCTCGATGTCGCGGAACTCCAGGCCCGCCGCGCCGGGCGGCGACACGTCGCGCCAGCTCGCCCCGCCGTCCGCGGTGCGCAGCACGGTGCCCTTGGACCCGGCCGCCCAGGCGGTGCCGCGGCTGACCGCCGCGAGCCCCCGGAAGCGGGCGTCCGTTCCGGTCGGCTTGAGCTCCCAGGTCAGCGCGCCGCCGCTCGGCGCCGCGCTCCGGGCCCCGGGTTCCCCGCCCGCCGCGCGCCCCACGCGCTCGGCCCCGCGGTCCGCGCCCGCCGCCTGCGCCGCCCCCGGTGCCGCCCAGCACGTCGCCGCGAGCACCGCCGCCCCCAGAGCCGACCACCAGCCACGTCTCGTACGCACCACACGCCCCCTGGACTCCGCTGTCCCCATGCCGCTCATGGCGGGCGAAGCTAGTCCACTCCCCGGGCGCCGTCCAGATGGCGGAGTGTGCGCGGGAGTGCATCCCCCGGGCGGCGGTCGGCGGGAACCGCACCGGCCCCCGCCGTGTCGCGGTGACAGAGGTCACTCGGTCCGACCCCGTCCGCGCGTGCACGGATTTCTCGATTCCAACGTCTATTCAAGTGTCCGACCCCGGTCGTGCACACCCAGGTCGTCCAGTCGTCAGCAGTAAGGGAGCAGGCCTTGTCCACTGTCATCGAGCAAGCCGTCGAGGCCCGCCTGGTCGCCGCCGCGCCCCGGATGCCGACCATCCCCGCGACCCTGCGCTACGACCAGCGGGACCCCTTCGCGGTCCGCATGAGCTTCCCGGCCCCGGCGACCCTGGAGGGCGTCGAGGTGCACTGGACGTTCGCCCGCGAGCTCCTCACGCACGGCGTGGAGAACGCGGCGGGCGACGGCGACGTCCGGGTCCGGCCGTACGGGTACGACCGGACGGTCCTGGAGTTCCACGCCCCCGAGGGCACCGCCATCGTCCATGTCCGCACGGGCGACCTGCGCCGCTTCCTGCACCGCACGATGGCCCTCGTGCCGGCGGGCCAGGAGCACACGCACGTGGACCTGGACCAGGACCTGGCCGAGCTGATGCGGGACGCCTGCTGAGCCCGGCCGGGGGCCGGCCGGCCCCCGGCACCCCTGGCTTCACTTCCCGAACGGTCCGTTACTTCCCGTAGTTCCCGTAGTTCCCGTACTTCCCGAAAAGACCGTTGAGCTCCCCGAAGTCGAGTCCGTCCGCCAGCGCGTCGTACGTCCCCGCGGTGAGCAGCTCGCGTGCCGCCCTGCGGACGAGCGCGTGCGCCGCCTGCGCGATGCCCGAGCCGACGCTGATCCGCGCGACACCGAGACCGGCGAGCTCCGGCACCGGCGGCGCCCCCGGCCCCGCCATCACGTTGACGGGCCCGTCGACGCCCGCCACCAGCGCCCCGACCGTCTCCGGGTCCACCGCGCCGGGCACGAAGACCCCGTCGGCCCCGGCGGCGAGAAACGAGGCGGCCCGCTCCAGGGTGAGCGCAAGACGCGCCTTCGGCCCCTCGCCCACGCCCCGCAGATACGTGTCGATCCGCGCGTTCACGAACAGCGGCACGCCCGCCGCGTCGGCCGCCCCGCGCGCGGCCGCGATCCGCTCCGCCTGCTCGGCGACGGGCCGCAGCGGCTCGCCCCCGCCGTGCAGGGCGTCCTCGATGTTCACGCCGACCGCGCCCGCGGCCAGGACGGCGCGCACCGTGTCCGCGACGCCCGCGGCGTCGTCCGCGTAGCCGCTCTCGATGTCGGCGGTCACCGGCACGGAGACGGCGTCCGCGATCCGCGCGACGGCGCCGAGGGCCACGTCGCGGGAGAGCCGGTCGCCGTCCGCCGCGCCGAGCGCCCAGGCGAGCCCCGCGCTGGTGGTGGCGACCGCGGCGGCCCCGGCCTCCTCGACGAGCCGGGCGCTGGTGAGGTCCCACGCGTTGGGCAGGACCAGCGGCGTGCCGGGGACGTGCAGGTCGCGGAAGGCGGTCGCGGTCTCGTACTGGTTCGTCATGCGCAGCAGCCAAGCAGCCGCGCGGCGGCCGGGTCTGGCAGAAATCCGACACGTACGTCGGCCCGCCGCCGTTCCCCCGGGCAACCGCCCCCTCAATCCGCCTCCGCCGAGATCCGCCCCTCCTCCGCCGCCGCGACGGCCGCCGCGAGGGCCCGGCGCAGCTTCCGCATGAGCGCGCGGAGCTCGGGAGAGCGGTCGCCGCTGCGGTCGGTCAGGGCGTCGAGCCGCTCCCGGTACCGTACGCGGTCCTGCCCGGTCGCGACGGCGCGGATCTTGCCGGTCGCCGCGCACACCGCGAGGGCCGCCTCGTCCTCGGGCACCTCGGCGACCGGCACCGGGCCGCACAGCACCGCCCGGGACTCGGCACGCAGCGCGTCGACGTACCGGGAGCGCTCCAGGGCGTAGCTCGTGGCGGGGAGCAGCCCGAGGAGGCGGGCGTGCTTGACCCGCAGATAGCCGTCCCGCGCCAACTGGTCGCGTACGGCGGCGAGTTGGGCCCGCGAGTGATGCCCCATCCAGGCGTGCAGGCCGCGCGGGCGTGACCCCTCGACCAGCTCCATCAGCGCGTCGAGCGCGGGGTCGCCGGTGCGGCCGCCGACGACCGGCGTGACGACGCCGCCGACGTCGGAGAGGAGTTCGCGCTGGGCGAGTTCGGCGAGCGCGGCGGCCCGCAGCGCGAAGTGCGGTCCGGGCAGGGCGGTGGCCCTGCCGCGGGCGGCGTTCCAGGCGAGCAGATAGATCCGGGCGGGCAGGGACAGCGGGCCGTAGGGCACGGTGATCTCCTTTGCGCGAGCGCCGAACAGTGCGTTGCCGAATAATGCGTTGACAGGCGTTTCGGCCCCTCCTTACGTTGTACGCGGTTCTGTTGCCGCCGATTGGAGAAGGACGTTGCTCGTCTGAGGTCTTGAGACACCGCGTCACACAGCTTTGTACCGCTGTGTGCGTCGCGTGCGACCTCGGCGTACGAGCCGTCCCGTCCCGGCGCAGGGCCCTTCCCTTTCCCGATGCCCGCCCGGTCCCTCAGGGACGACCGCCGTGCACGGCCCGGTCGCGGTGTCTCTCACGCGTTGCCCCCATCCCGCTCCACCGAGCAACCGCGAGGCCCCATGTCCACCTTCCCCACCACCGCCGTCACCTGCACGTCCCTGTCCTTCGCCTGGCCCGACGGCACGTCCGTCTTCGAGGGCCTGCAGATCGCGTTCGGCCCCGGAAGGACCGGCCTGATCGGCCGCAACGGGTCGGGAAAGTCCACGCTGTTGAAGCTGATCGCCGGTGAGCTCACACCGGCCGACGGCGCCGTGCGCACCGCCGCCGACGTCGGGTACCTGCCGCAGAACGTCACCCTCGACACGGGCCGGCGCGTCGACGAGGTGCTCGGCATCGCCGGGACGCGCGCCGCGCTGCACGCCATCGAGGCCGGTGACGTGCGCGATAAGCACTTCGCCGCCGTCGGCGACGACTGGGACGTCGAGGAGCGCGCCACCGCGACCCTGGACCAGCTCGGGCTCGGCCACATCGGCCTCGACCGCACCACGGGCGAGGTCTCCGGCGGCGAGTCGGTGCTGCTCCGGCTCGCGGCCCTGCTCCTGCGCGGGCCCGGCGTGCTGCTGCTCGACGAGCCCACCAACAACCTCGACCTGCACGCCCGCCGCCGCCTGTACGCGGCCGTGGAGGCGTGGTCCGGCGTGCTCGTCGTGGTCAGCCACGACCGGGAGCTCCTGGAGCGCGTCGACCACATCGCCGATCTGCGCGACGGCGACGTCACCTGGTACGGCGGGAACTTCAGCGCGTACGAGGAGGTCCTCGCCGTCGAGCAGGAGGCGGCCGAGCGCATGGTGCGCGTCGCCGAGGCCGACTTCCGCAAGCAGAAGCGCGAACTGACCGACGCCCAGGTCAAGTTGGCCCGCCGCAAGCGGTACGGCCAGAAGATGCAGGAGTCCAAGCGCGAACCGAAGATCGTCATGGGCGCGCGCAAGCGGGAGGCCCAGGTGTCGGCGGGCAAGCACCGCATCCTGCACGAGGAGCGGCTCGCCGAGGCCAAGGACCGCCTCGACGAGGCCGTCGAGGCGGTGCGGGACGACGACGAGATCCGCGTCGACCTGCCGCACACGGCGGTCCCGCCGGGCCGTACGGTGCTCACCCTGAGCAATCCGACGCTGCGGTACGGCGCGCGCGTGCGGGGCGAGTTCGAGCTGCGCGGCCCGGAGCGGGTCGCGCTCGTCGGCCGCAACGGCGCGGGCAAGACCACCTTGCTGCGCACGATCAGCGGCGACCTCGCGCCGGTCTCCGGCGACGTGCTCACCCCTGTGCCGCTGCGCTTCCTGCCGCAGCGCCTCGACGTGCTCGACGACGAGCGGTCCGTCGCCGAGAACGTGGCGCGCCAGGCGCCGGACGCGACCAACAACCGCGTCCGCGCCCGGCTCGCCCGCTTCCTGTTCAAGAGCGCCAAGGCCGACCAGCGGGCGGCGACCCTGTCGGGCGGCGAGCGGTTCCGCGCGGCGCTCGCGGCGCTGATGCTGGCCGAGCCCGCGCCGCAGCTGCTGCTGCTCGACGAGCCGACGAACAACCTCGACATGGCGAGCGTCCGCCAGCTCTCCTCGGCTCTGGAGTCGTACGAGGGCGCGCTGATCGTGGCCAGCCACGACGTGCCGTTCCTTCAGTCCATCGGCATCACGCGCTGGCTGCTGCTCGACGGGGAGCTGACGGAGATCACCGGAGAGGACATCCACGAGTTCCTGGAAATCAGGACAGAAGCTGTCCGGTATCACGACTAGCTTCGCGCGTATGAACCACTCCGCCCACCGGAACGAACGCCAGGACGAGCACCAGCACATCACCATCGCCGGAGCCCGCGAGAACAATCTGAAGGAGGTGAGCCTGCGCATCCCGAAGGGCCGTCTGACGGTCTTCACCGGGGTGTCCGGGTCGGGAAAGTCGTCGGTCGTCTTCGACACCATCGCCGTCGAGTCGCAGCGGCAGCTCAACGAGACCTTCACCTGGTTCGTCCGCAACCGCCTGCCGAAGTACGAGCGGCCGCACGCGGACGCCATCGAGGAGCTCGCGCCCGCGATCGTCGTCGACCAGAAGCCGATCGGCGGCCACTCCCGGTCCACCGTCGGCACGATGACGGACATCTACTCGGTGATCCGGGTGCTCTTCTCCCGGCACGGCACGCCGAGCGCGGGCGCGGCGACGGCGTACTCGTTCAACGACCCGAGCGGCATGTGCCCGCGGTGCGACGGCCTGGGCAGGACCGTGCGGCCCGACTACGGCCGCATCCTGGACCCGGCCAGGTCCCTGGCGGACGGCGCGATCCTGTTCCCGCCGTTCGCCGCGGGGACCTGGCAGGGCCAGACGTACACGAACGCGCCCGAACTCGACCCGCACAAACCGGTCGGCGAATTCACCGCCGAGGAGCGGGAGTTCCTGCTGCGCGGCCGCGGCGGCGGCAGCAAGGTCAACGTCAACAACACCGGCGGCGCCCGCGACATCGACTACGAGGGCCTCGCCGACCGCTTCGAGCGCCTCTATCTCCACCGCGATCTGTCGACCCTGTCGCAGAAGACCCGCGACACGGCGGAGGCGTTCCTGATCGAGGACCGCTGCGAGGCCTGCCGGGGGGCACGTCTGAACGAGGCGGCGCTCGCCACCCGCGTCAACGGCCTGAGCATCGCCGACTGCACGCGCATGCAGGTCAGCGACCTCATCGCGGAGCTCGCCCGCATCGAGGACCCGGTGGCGGGCCCGATCGCGGGGGCGGCCGTCGCGGCCCTGGAGCGCGTCGAGGCGATCGGGCTCGGCTACCTCAGCCTCGACCGCGAGACGTCGACCCTGTCCGGCGGCGAGGGGCAGCGCCTGAAGATGGTGCGGCACCTGGGCTCCAGCCTCACCGGCATGACGTACATCTTCGACGAGCCGAGCGTCGGACTGCACCCGCGCGACGTCAGCCGCCTCAACGACCTGCTGCTCCGCCTGCGCGACAAGGGCAACACCGTCCTCGTCGTCGAGCACGACCCGGACGTGATCGCCGTCGCCGACCACGTCGTCGACATGGGCCCCGGCGCGGGCACCCACGGCGGCCTGGTCGTCTTCGAGGGCACCCCGGACGCGCTGCGCGCCGCCGACACCCTCACCGGCCGCTTCCTGCGGCGCTCGACGGGAGCCGACCCGACGGGCGTGAAGCGGAGCCCGCGCGAGCCCGTCGGCGGCGTCTGGATCAAGGGCGCGGACCTGTACAACCTCAAGGACGTCAGCGTGCGGGTGCCGACCGGGGTGCTCACGGCGGTGACGGGCGTCGCGGGCTCGGGCAAGAGCACGCTCGTGTCGCGCGTGTTCACGGACCAGCATCCCGACGCGGTGGTGGTCGACCAGTCGGCCATCGGCATCTCGGGCCGGTCGACCCCGGCGACGTACCTCGGGATCATGGACCGGCTGCGCACCCTCTTCGCCCGGCACACCGGCACGCAGCCGGGCCTGTTCAGCTTCAACTCCCGTGGTGCCTGCGAGAGTTGCCAGGGCCGCGGGGTCATCTACAGCGACCTCGCCTTCATGGATCCGGTCACCACGGCCTGCGAGGCGTGCGCGGGGCGGCGGTTCAAGGACGAGGTGCTGCGCCTGACGGTCGGCGGGCGCTCGATCGTCGACGTCCTGGAGATGACGGCTGAGCGGGCGCTTTCCTTCTTCGAAGACTTTCCCGACGCGGCGGTGCGGCGCAGGCTCACCGCCCTGCGGGACGTCGGGCTCACCTACCTCGCCCTCGGGCAGCCGCTGAGCACGCTCTCCGGCGGCGAGCGCCAGCGCATCAAGCTGGCCACCCAGCTGCACCGCACCGGCACCACGTACGTCCTGGACGAGCCGACGACCGGGCTGCACATGGCGGACGTGGACGGCCTCCTCGCCCTGCTCGACCGGCTCGTCGACGCCGGCAACACGGTCGTGGTCGTCGAGCACAACCTGGAGGTCGTCAAGCACGCGGACTGGGTGATCGACATGGGGCCCGACGGGGGCAAACACGGCGGCCGGGTCGTCTTCGAGGGGACGCCGCGGGAGCTGCTGCGGGCCGAGGGGTCGTTCACGGCGGAGCATCTGCGGCGGGCGGCGGGGGCCGCCTGACGCCTGGGGCGGGGACCGCCTGACGCCCGTACGCGGGGGAGGCCGCTCACTCTCGGCCGGTGGCCGGTCCTACCCCGGTCGCGGGAGTCCTTTACGGCGGGTTTAACCTACGGGTACGTAACCTACGATGCCGTAGGTAACCCGCTCGCAGTCCGTGCGCGCCGCCGCCCGGCGGGGGACGGCCTGTCGCTGTCCCCTCCCCCTCCCTCCCCAGGAGCCCCCGTGACGATCACCTCTCCCCACCTCGGCAGCCCGGACACCTGGACCGACGCCCGGCTCCTGTACGCGCTGGAAGAAGTGGTCGAGACCGAGCTGAACCGCCATCTGAAGGTCGCCAAGGACTGGATGCCGCACGAGTACGTGCCGTTCTCCGACGCCCGCAACTTCCCCGGCCTCTTCGAGGACGGCGAGGCCTGGGAGAAGAGCCAGTCCCCGGTCACGGACATCGGCCGCACGGCGCTCGTGGTGAACCTGCTCACGGAGGACAACCTGCCGAGCTACCACCACGAGATCGCCACGCTCTTCGGGCGCGACGGCGCGTGGGGCACGTGGGTGCACCGCTGGACCGCCGAGGAGGGCCGGCACGGCATCGTCATGCGGGACTACCTCCTCGCCTCCCGGGCGGTGGACCCGGATCAGCTGGAACGTTTCCGCATGGCACACATGAGCGAGGGCTTCGAGTCCGACAACCGGCACTCGATGCTGCACTCGGTCGCGTACGTCGCCTTCCAGGAGCTGGCGACCCGCATCTCCCACCGCAACACCGGCCACCAGTCGGGCGACCCGGTCTGCGACCGCATGCTGGCGCGCATCGCGACCGACGAGAACCTGCACATGGTCTTCTACCGCAACCTCCTGCGGGCCGCCTTCGAGATCGCCCCCGATCCGACCATGCTGGCCGTGCGGGACGTGGTGGTGAACTTCCGCATGCCGGGACACGGCATCCCCGGCTTCGAGCGGGCCGCCGCGCAGATGGCCATCGGCGAGGTGTACAACCTCCGCATCCACCACGACGACGTGCTCCAGCCCGTGCTCCGCTTCCTCAAGGTCATGGACGTCCCCGGCCTCGGCCCCGAGGGCGCGCGGGCCCAGGAGGAGCTGGGCCTGTTCATGGGCGGCCTCGACGCGGAGGCGTGCCGCTTCGACGAGCGGCTCGCCGCGAGGAAGGCGCGGCTGGCTGCGCGGGGTGGGGTGCCGTCGCCCCGCTGAGGCGGCAACCCCCCGCCCACCCGTGCCGAGACAGGCCTCCGAACCGCCGCTATCGCGGCGAGCGCCCCCACCCACCCGCCCATGCCCTTGGGGAAGGGCTGGTGGTGGCACAGGGGGACGACAGCACGAGCGGGCAGCCGGGGCGAGGGTCAAGGGCAGGCGGGCTGTCGAGGTGGGGTGGGTGCAGGCGGGTGCGGCGGCGGCCTGGGCTGCAGCCGCGGGCGGGCGGGCGGGTGGGAGACCGCCGCGGGGCGGCTACCGCGGGCCCGCGGGCCCAGGGGCAGCCGGGGACCGCGGCAAACAATCCGCCAGCTGCCCGGCTGGGCCGGCGGAGAACCGCCGCGGAGCGGCGGCGGTTGCCGGCGGGTCTAGAGGCAGCCGGGGCCGCGGCAAGCAAGCCACCGGCTGCCGCGGGTGCGGCGGGGACTGCAGTCACGGGCGGGCGGGCGGGAGACCGCCGCGGAGCGGCGGGGGTTGCCGCGGGGCAGGGGCAGCCGGGGGGTGCGGCAAGCAAGCCACCAGCTGCCGCGGGTGCGCCGGGGACTGCAGTCACGGGCGGGCGGGAGACCGCCGCGGAGCGGCGGCGGTTGCCGCGGGGCAGGGGCAGCCGGGGGGTGCGGCAACCAAGCCACCAGCTGCCCGGGGTGCGCCGGGGACCAGAGTCACGGGCGGGCGGGTGGGAGACCGCCGCGGAGCGGCGGGGGTTGCCGCGGGTGCGGCAAGCGACCCGTCGGTTGCCTGGGTGCGGCGGGGGCCAGGGTCACGGTTGGGGGGGAGAACCGCGGCGGAGCCGCTACGGCGTCGTCGACACAGCCAGCGCCGCGTCCCGCGCATCCGGGACCCCATGCCGACGCAGCACCCCCAAAACCTCCCGCCAAGGCGTCGGCCACGACACCCGTACGCCCACCGCCCGCGTGACCGCCACCGCGAACACCGCTTCCGCGTGACCGGACCGCCCGGCAAGCGCCCGGGCGACAGGCAGCAGGGACTCCGCGTCCAGCGGCACGTCCCGCCCGGACACGCGCCCGGCCACCGCAGCCGCCGTCCCCGCCACCAGCGCCGGACGGCCGTCGTGCAGGGCGGCGAGCCGTTCCAGGTCCGCGACGAGACGGTCCGGCGGACCCGTGACGTCGAGAGCCGCGACCAGCAGGCACGCCGCCTGCGGCGTGAACGCGTCGTGGGCGGCGAGGAGTTCACCGGCCCGCAGCGACACCGCCCGCGCGGTCGCACCGCGCAGCCCGGCGAGCCGGTCCACCACGTACTCGACGCGCCGCCGCGCGGGCAGGTCGAGATCCCCCTCCCCCGAACCGCCACCGTCGCCGTCGCCGTCACCGTCGGCCGCCGCCCCCACGAGCCCGGCGAGCGCCGCGCACAGCGCCGCGTCCCCGTCCACCGACGTGACCGCCGCCGTCACCAGGCCGTGCGCCGCCGCCTGCCAGGCGACCCGCCCCAGGGCCAGGTCCGCGCAGGCGGCGCCGAGGACGTCGGCCGCCTCCGGTGACCACGGCGCCCAGTCGGGCAGCGTCCGGTAGGCGAGGACCGCCGTCTCGTCGTCGCCCGTGGCGCTCACGTCGCGCACGAGCCGCGCGTACCGCTCCCGGTGCGCGGGCGCGACGTCGAGGGGCGGCATCCGCAGCACCGCGGTCCGCAGCACGGGCTCGTCGCAGGCCGCGGCGTCGGCGAGCAGCTCCCAGACGGGCTCCGCGCCGAGCAGCCCGCCCGCGAAGGCCACGCAGGCGGCGCGCACGTCACGGTGGGCGCCGGGCGCCGCGTACGCCTCGGCGAGCACGGCGGCCGCCACCGGGGCGGGCAGCCGGGTCGCGGCGAGCCGTGCCGCCTCCTTGCGGCTGGTGACCTTGACGTCGCGCCCGGTCAGGACCTCGCGCAGCTGCCCGGTGAGGGCGGACGGCGCGACGTACCGGGACGCCCGCGTGGCCGCGTACACCGCGACCCGCGCCCGCTCGGAGCCCGCGTGCGCGAGCAGCGCGGGCAGGGCGTCGCCGGGCCGGTCGGTGTGGGCGAGGGCGGCGAGCGCGGCCTCCGCGAGCACGGTGTCGGGGGACGCGGTCCACTGCCGGAGGAGCTCCAGGCTGCCGGGGACGGCGGCGCAGCGGGCGAGCGCCGCGGCCCGGTCCGCGAGCGGCAGCTTCGCGTCACCCGCGGCGGCGCCCAACTGCCGCACCCAGGCGTCCTGTTGGCGCGGCACCCAGCGGCGTACCGCCCAGGGGCCGGCCGGTACCGTCCACGCCGCGCCCCGCTCCAGGAAGCGGCCGTACGGCGGCGCGGCGCCGAGGAGCTGGTCCAGGAGATCCGTACGCCGCGCGGTGAGGACCGCGTGGACGGGGTCGAGGACGGCGGCCGACGGCTCCTGCGCGAGCACGCGCGCCACGCGCTCGTCGCGGGTCGCGGGCGGGTCGAGCCACAGGCCGATCGCCTGCTGCGCGGTGGCGGCGCTGCCGAACCGCACCGCCTGCCAGAGGAGTTCCTGGAGGTCGGCCATGCCGTGTGCGCGGCGCCCGACGCCGTGGGCGAGCGCGAAGAGCAGGCCGTAGTCGGCCTTCTCCGCGCCCGCCTCGATCCACGGCCGCAGCGCGCGGAACACGTCGTGCTCCTGGCCGCGCCGCAACACCCGGTCGAGCCCGCCGAGTTCGGCCCGGCCGGTGCTGCCGGAGATGCGGGTGAGGGTGCGCAGGGCCCAGCCGACCAGGTCCTGACTGCCGCCGGCCGCGTGCTGGCGCAGGGCGGCGAGCGCGAGCGTCGTGAGCGCGTCCCGGGTGTCGTGCGAGCAGTCGCGCGCGGCCACCGCGTCGGCGGTGAGCTTGTCGAGGTGCGGGACGGCGTCGGCGGTGAGCAGCGCGGTGTGCACGGCGGACAGGGCGTACAGCGCTTCGGAGCGCACGGGGTCCTGCTCGTTGGTGAGCCGGTCGGCCATGTCCCGCAGGAGGAGGGCGACTTCGGCGGTGTCGCGGGAGCGGGCGGCGTTGCGGACGAGGAACGGCCAGGCGTCGGCGCGGTCGTCGGCGACGGGGCGGCGGGTCGCGGCGACGAGGCCCTCGCGCACCTCGGCGCACGGCAGATAGGACTCGGCGGCGAGCACGGTGGTCCAGTAGGCGCCTTCGGCGCGGGCGCGCTCGGCGACGCGGCGGGCCCGGTCGGCGGCGGCGCGGCGCGGCAGGACGTCGAGGACGGGGCCGTCGACGGCGGCGGGCCCCTCGCTGCGGCCCTCGACGGCGGCGGCGTACAGGGCGGGCCGTTCGGCGGGCGGGTGCACCCTGAGCAGCAGGGCGAGGAAGCCGGACTCACCGGCGATGGAGCGGGCGTAGGCCAGGACCGACGCGGCGGCCTCGGGAGTGCCCGCGCGGGCGAGCTTGCGCAGGACGGACTGCCGCAGGTGGCCGCTCAGGCGGATGAAGACGCCCCAGGGCCCGGTGAGCAGCGCGCCCGTGCGGGCGGGGTCGGCGGCGGCGAACGCGCCCAGGTGCGGCAGGAGGTAGGAGGACATGGACGTCGGCGTGTGCCGCTCCAGGAGGTCGAGGACCCGCTGCGGCGCCCGTCCTGCGACGGCGTACAGGGCGGGCCCGCACCGGTGCCAGCAGGCGTCCCGCAGCGCTTCGGGCGCCGCGGCCAGCTCGTGGGCCACGACGTCGAGGACCGCTTCGTGGTGCCGCTTGGCGAGCACGCTCCAGCTGGGCACGGCGTGGAAGAGGCCGGGCAGCAGGCGCGCGGCGACCGGCCCGGAGCAGGCCGGGAGCAGCCGGGCCGCGGCCGCGTCGCCCCACTCGGCGCGGACGCCGTCGACGACGCGGTCGGCGAGCGCGGTGCGCCGCCCGGTGACGACGGCGCGCAGGAGCTGGTCGCGGACCGCTTCCGGGGCGTCGGCGAGCGCCGCTTCGAAGGCTTCGTCGGGCACGCGGGCGGCACCGGCGGCGCGCAGCGCGTGGCCGCGCACGTACGGGTCGGGGTCGGCGAGCCGCGCGGCGAGCCAGTCGGTGTCGGCGGCGATGGACGCGAGGAGGACGGCGATGCCGCGCTCGTAGGCGCGCCCGGGCACGACCGGGGACGCCGCCGCGGCACTGTCGCGCCCCGCGCCGCGCCGCCCGAAGCCGCCCCAGCGCCGGGCACCGCCGGACGCACCCGGCGCGGCGGAACCCGCGGGACCCGACCCGGCCGCGCCCGTGCCCGTGCCCTCCAACTCCTCCAGGACGTCCCGAAGCAGTCCGTCCCGTTCCAACTGCCGTGCCCAGACGACGAGTTGCCGCATCCGTTCGGGGTACGGCAGCGGGTCGACGGCGGTGAGCAGGCGGGCGGCCAGGGTGGGCGTCTCAGAGCGTGCCATGCGGTGATTCTGCCCGCCGCATGCGGCCGGCCGAAGCGATTTACGGTCCGTCCCCGCGGTGCCATGTTGGGCAGACAGCTCGGCGGACGGCCGGGCGGACAGCCGGGACCGACATCTGGGACCGACACCTGGGACCCACATCCGGGACCGGCAGCTGGGACCGACATCGATCGCTGGGGGTGCACTGCGGTGGTACAGACCCACGAGTGGATGTTCTACGAGGTCATGTGGCGCGCCTGGGCCGACCGGACGCGGGTGCCGTACCCGGTGCCGTGGTGGGCGCAGGCGGCGTTCCGGCGCTGGAGCGACGACTTCGACGCGGGCACGTACGAGTCGAAGGAGGCCGCGTTCGCCTCGAACGCGCTGTACCGGTACTGGCACATGGTCGGGGTGAAGGACCACCGGCAGGAGTCGCTGATCGGGCAGGGCGGCGAGGTCGAGCCGGTCTACGACAAGTACTGCCTGGCCTCGTTCGTGTACGACCCGGCGACGGGCACGGTGAGCCTGCCCCAGCTCGCGGGCGGCGGCACCGTCGTGCAGCACATGGAGGAGCCGCATCTGCCGATCGTCCACACGACGCTCCTGACGCCGGACGGCCTCGAACTCCTTCAGCGGACGTTCGCGACGACGGTCGGGGCGCGGCAGCGGGATCTCGCCGTGCACCGGCTCGCCGTGAGCAGCCCGGACGAGCGGCCGCGCGAGGGCTGGCTGTGCGCGGCCGTGCTGCCCGCGGGCCCGAGCGGGTTCCAGCGGCACGACCGCCGCGGGCAGCAGCTCACCGACCGGCGCCTGACGTTCCTGCGCTATCTGCCGGACGAGGCGCGGGTGGAGACCAACTCGGGCTGGGGCCCGGTCTTCGGCACGGCGCCCGAGCACTACGGCGTGTACGGCAATCCGGACTTCGTGGCGGAGCCGGACGCGTATCTGGTGCGCAATCCGTTCCACGACCTGGTCACGGACGGCAAGTTCAACAGCGCCCTGGAGGCGCAGGACCAGGTCGCGGGGTTGTGCAGTGCCGCGTTCGCGTGGCCGTTCCGGGTCGAGGGCGGCGACGTGTTCGAGGTCGACGTGCGGCTTCCGGTCGATCTGTACAGCGGGGCGGAGGACCTGGCGGAGATCCGGGCCGGGCAGGCGAGCGATCTTGCGGCGGCGACGCGGGACTTCTGGACGGGAAAGCTCATCGGGCAGGGCGTGCAGCCCGAGTTCCCGGGCCCGGTCGCCCATCTGACGGGTCTGTTCCGGCAGGCGCGGTCGCAGCTGCTCATCCTGTCCGACCACGGCGAGATCCACCCGGGCCCGACGGTGTACGACTCGTTCTGGATCCGGGACTCGTCGGTGGAGGCCACAGCGTGCTCCCTGGTGGGGGACGCGGCCCTCGCGGAGCACCAGCTGGGCACGCACTATCCGCTGCGGTTCAACCGCGGCACGGGCCGCGTCGGGCCGTGCGCCGAGTACGGCTTCTACGGCGGCCCGCACGAGAAGGACGACCGCGAGTGGGACAGCAACGGCCAGGCGCTGTGGGCGATCGGCCGCTTCGACCGCACGAGCGGCCGCGCCGCGGCGTTCGGCGCGAAGCTGTACACGCCGTACGTCGTGGACGGCGCGCGCTGGCTGCGGGACAACCGCGACCCGTACGGGCTGCTGCACAGCGGCTGGAGCGCCGAGCACCTCGGCGAGCGGGACAAGCCGCACTACTGGGACGACCTGTGGGGCCTGGCCGGGCTCTACGAGGCGGCGCGGCTCGCCGAGCGGCTCGGCACGCCCGAGGTCGGTGAGCTCTGGGGCGCCTTCGACGACCTGAAGCAGGCCACGGCGGCGTCGATCCGCTGGGTCCTCGACGAGCAGCGGCGGCGCGGCGAGTGGGAGACGTACATTCCGACGGGCCCCGGTGACGTCGGGCGGCGCGACTCGACGATGATCGGCGCGGCGGCTTACTTCCATCCGCTGCGCCTGCACATGGGCGCGAAGCTCGGTGCCGACATCGACCGGGCGGCGCGCTGGACGCTCGACACGATGTACGCCCGCTTCGTCACCGGCGGCTTCCGGCACGAGGCGGCGTGGAACGCGTACGGGCCGTATCTGACGATGCAGCTGGCGCACGCGTATCTCCTCGCGGGGGACGCGGCGCGGATGGACGCGCTGCTCGGCTGGACCGTGGCGGCGTCGCTGCCGCGCACCGAGGACCGGGCGGTCGCGCTCGGCGCGTGGAACGAGCAGCACGCCTTCCCCATCGCGTCCGACTACCAGGAGGTGCCCCACCGCCACTGGTACATGGGGGACATTCCACACGGCTGGGCGGCCGCGGAGTATCTGCTGCTGCTCCGCGACATCCTCTTCTTCGAGGCCGACGAGGACCGCGATCCGCATCTGTACGTGGCGCCCGGGGTACGGCCGCACTGGGTGCCGGACGGGGAGCGGGTGGCCGTCGAGAGCGCGCCGACGCTGTTCGGCGCGCCCTTCGGCTACCGGCTCACCCATGACGCGGGCGCCCGCACCGTGGCCGTGGAGATCACGCGGGCCCCGGACGGGGTGCGGTACGTCTACCCGTGCCGCTTCGGCGCGGTGCGCTCGGCGACGGCGGACGGGCGCGATCTGCCGGTCACCGGGGACGACGTGCACGTTCCGGCGGGGACCGGGCGGTTCACGGTCACGTATGCGTGAGGCGTCCCGCCCGGACAGGCCCTAGGCGCGGCGCGCGGCGTTCTCCCGGCGCAGGTTCATCCGCTCCTTCTCGGAGAGCCCGCCCCATACGCCGAACCGCTCGTCGTTCTCCAGCGCGTAGGTCAGGCAGGCCGAGCGCATCTCGCACAGACGGCAGATGCGCTTGGCCTCGCGCACGGAGCTGCCGGGCTCGGGGAAGAAGAAGTCGGGTCCGGTCTGCGCGCACAGCGCCTGCTCCTGCCAGGCGAGTTCGGCTTCGGTCACGGTGGTGTCAGTGTGCATGCTGCGATGGTGCGCGACGCCGCGAAACAACGGATCAACGTTCGATCAACGCGGCGCGCCGGGTCCGTCCATCCCGGGCTACGGGCCTGTCCCCACCCGGCTCCGGATCTGTCCGTTCCGGGACCCCGGACGCTGGTTTTCCCGGGCTCCGGGCTTCCCTCCCGGGTCCGGGACTCCTCCGGTTACGGACTTGCCGTCGAGCCGGAACGTGCCGTACCCGCGACGGCCGGATCCCGTCACCCCGCGCGCCCGTCCCGCCATCGTCTTATGAACGCCGACCAGATTCTGAGAGCGCTCTCAGTCCTATCTCTTGACGCCGCGTTTTCCCCGCCGCAACAGTGGAGGCACCTCGAGGCACCACCGCGCACCCGGGCCGCACTCCTGCCCCCCACGCCCCCCACATCCGGACGTCCGAGACGTTCGAGCCAGGAGAAGATTCCGTGATATCGCGCCGAGTGTTCCTCACGTCATCCGCCGCTGCCGCGGGCGCCCTCACCTACCCCGCCTGGGGCGCCGCCCTCAGCCCGCGCGCCGCCGCGGCCCCCGCGACCTGCGAGCTCGCGCTGCGCAACAAGTCGCTGCCGGGCCAGGTCCGCGCGTACGTCACCGGCCACGAGAACGGCACGGGCCGCTGGCTGCTCCTCAAGCCCGACGGCGGCGTCTACCGCCCCGACTCCCCCTCCGCCCCGGGCACCCCGCTCCCCGTCGACTGCGCCATCCCGCTCGGCGCCGCGGGGTCCGCGCCCAAGGTCCTCACGCTCCCCCAGATGTACGGCGCCCGCGTGTACTTCGTGCGCGACGACAAGCTCGACTTCTTCCTCAACCCGGGCCCCGCCCTGGTCGAGCCCGCCTTCGCGACCCCCGCGGACCCGAATTACGGCCGCACCTGGTCGTTCTGCGAGTTCACCTTCAACAGCACCCAGCTGTACGCCAACATCAGCTACGTCGACCTGGTGACCGCCCTGCCGATCGGCCTGACCCTGGAGGGCGACGCCAGGCACACCGTCGCGCCGCTGCCCGACGGGGCCGTCGACCGGATCGCCGCCGACCTGGTGGCGCAGGCGGGCCGGGACGGGCAGCCCTGGGACAAGCTGGTGATCCGCGGCGGCGGGCGCGTCCTGCGGGTGGTGTCGCCGCAGAGCGTCATGGCCCCCTACTTCGACCGCCCCGACCAGATGCCGTTCCGGGACCTGTGGACCGGCTACGTCGACCAGGTGTGGGACAAGTACCGCGGCACCGACCTGCGCATCGACCTCCAGGGCGGGCGCGGGGTGCGCGTCGGCCGGGTCCGCGGCGACGTCCTCACCTTCGACGGCGGCCACACCTTCGCCAAGCCCACCTCGAAGGACGTCTTCACCTGCAACCACGGGCCGTTCGCCAACAACCCGGGCGACCCGGACGACAAGAAGGGCCTGCTCGCCCGGCTCGCCGCCGGTTTCAACCGGAGCATCATGCTCACGCATCCGTCGCAACCGAACGGCACGACCGCCGCCGACTACTACCGGGGCGCGGTGACCAACCACTGGGCGCGCGTGGTGCACGCCAACTCGCCCATCGGGTACGCCTTCCCGTACGACGACGTCCGGCCGGACGGTCAGCCGGACGTGTCGGGCGCGGCGCACGACGGGAATCCGCGCCGGTTCACCGTGTCGGTCGGGGCCTGAGTCCGGGCCTGAGCCGGGGCCTGACCGGGGCCTGACGGGTCAGCCCATCCGCTCGGCGAGGAACTCCTCCCAGGTGCACCCGCCGACCTGCGCGCCGTCGAGGGTGAGGTTCTCCCCGGCCCGGTAGGCCCGGCCGGCCTTGCCGGGCATCCGGACGGGCAGCATCAGGCGGCGCTTTCCGCGCGCCGCCAGATAGCCGCGGCTCAGCTCGCCCATTCCGTACACCTTCGGCCCGGCCAGGTCCGCGACCAGGCCCTTCGGGGCACCGAGCGTCAACTCGGCGAGCCGGGCCGCCACTTCGCGGGCGTCGACGGGCTGGAAGCGCAGCCCGCCGGGAACGGGGATGACGGGCAGCTTCGCCATCTTCTGCGTCACGTTGAGCACCAGGTCGTGGAACTGGGCGGCGCGCAGCGTGGTCCACGGGATGCCGGAGTCCGCCACGGCCCGCTCGGCGTCCAGCTTGGACCTGAACCAGCCGAGCGGCACCCGGTCCGCGCCGATCACCGAGATGTACACGAGGTGCCGCACTCCGGCGTCCTGGGCCGCGCGCACCAGGTTCCGGGCCGCCTCGGCGTCGCCCTTCGGGCCGCCCGCGAGGTGCAGCACGGTGTCGACACCGGCCACCGCCGCCTCGACGCCCTCCCCCTTGACCAGATCGCCGGTCACGTACGTGACGCCGTCGTGGGGGGCCTTGGCGTGCCGGCTGAGGACGACCACCTCGCGGCCCGCGTCCCGCAGCAGCGGCACGACGAGGCGACCGAGCGTGCCCGTACCACCGGTGACCAGGATCGTTTCCGTCATGACTGCTCTCCGCCCACTAGGTCTCACGAAGCCCGGGAGCTTCGTCTCCCGGTGGATCCGCCGGGTGAGCGGATCTATCGCTATGACCCCGCGAGCGCGAGAAATGTGACCGGAGGCGGCGAGGAACTTTCCGGGGGACGTTCAGGACGCTCTGCGCCACGACGACCGTGACGCCCCCGACGACCGCCCCGGTTACGCCGACTCCCGCCGCACCAGTTCCGTCGGAAGGACCACGCTCGCCCCCTCCGGCAGGTCGTCGGCGTCCTCCCCCTGCTCCTGGCCGCGCAGCAGCATCGCCGCCATCAGGCGGCCCATCTCCTCGATGTCCTGGCGCACCGTGGTCAGCGGCGGGTCCGCCTGCTCGGCCACGGGCAGCATGTCGTCGAAGCCGACGACCGCCACGTCGTCGGGCACCCTCCGCCCCGTCTCGCGCAGCACCCGCAGCGCCCCGGCCGCCGAGAGGTCGTTCGCGGCGAACACCGCGTCCAGGTCCGGGTACTGGTCGAGGAGGCGGCGCATCGCGCGCTCGCCGCCCGCGGGCGTGAAGTCGCCCTCGGCGACGAGGCGCCGGTCCGCGGACGGCAGCACGTCACGGAAGCCGTCGAGGCGGTCGACCGCCGACGTCTGGTCGAGGGCGCCGGTGATGTGCGCGATGCGGGTGCGGCCGAGCCCGGCCAGGTGCCGCACGGCCTGCCGTGCCCCGTCGCGGTTGTCGCAGTCCACGTACCGCACGCTGTCGACGCCGCCCGCCCAGCCGGGGCGCCCGCCGAACACCGTGGGCACGCCCGCGCCGTGGATGATCCCGGGCAACGGGTCGGCCAGGTGGAGCGAGAAGACGAGGGCCCCGTCGACGTGCCCGCCGGACAGATAGCGCCCGACCCGCTCGTGGTCGGCGCGCCCCTCCGTCAGGAGCAGCACCAGCTGGACGTCGCGCGCCGTCAACTCCTTGCTGATGCCGCGCAGTTGGAGCGCGAAGAACGGGTCGGCGAACACCCGCGTCTCGGGCTCCGCTATGACGACCGCGACGGCGTCGTAGCGCCGCGTGACGAGGCTGCGGGCGGCGCGGTTGGGGACGTAGCCGAGTTCCTCCACGGCCCGCCGCACCTTCGTGGCGAGGGCCTCCCGCACGCCCGCTTCGCCGTTCACGACCCGCGACACCGTCGCCCGGGACACCCCCGCCCGCGCGGCCACCGCCTCCAGAGTGGGACGCGGGACGGCGCTCGCTGAACACACCTGCGGACTCCTCCGGTGGCTGCCTTGCGTTCAGCGCTCAGAATACGGCGCCGCACCGGATCTCCCAGTGGGTCGCGGACCGCCGTACACCGGACGGTGAACCGGGGCGTACGCACGCGTGTCACCGGGGCGTGGAACAAAGGACGCACAAGGGCCGCCCCCGCCCGGGCGGCCCCTCCGACCACCTGCGGCACAGCTCCCGGTGCAACGATGCGCAGCCCAGCGCGAACGCGCAGCCCACGCGCCGTGCCTAGCCGTGGTCGTGCCCCTCTCCGCCCTTGTCCGCAGCACTCCCTGACGCACCATCACCGGACGCGCCGCCCTTCGCGCCCGCCCCGCGCCGATGGTGCGGCTCGTAGTCCGGGACCGTCCCGTCCGGCTTCTTCACCAGGAAGAGCCCCACCATCCCCATGTCCGAGTGGCTCTGCACGTGGCAGTGGTACATCCACGCCCCCGCGCCGACCCCCTCCCCCGCGATCACCTGGAACCCGAACGAGTCGCCCGGACCCGTGATCTTGTCGTCCACGATCCGGCTCGGGTCGTCCGGGCCTGCCAGCAGGCCCGTGCGGTTGTCGGCCCAGCGGTGACCGTGGATGTGGAACGTGTGGTAGTACTCGCCGAGCGTGATCGAGACGAACTCCACGCGATCCCCGACCGTGGCCTCGAAGTCGGGACCGGAGTGCGCGGGCTTGTTGTTGATCATCATGTCGTTGAAGACGACGACGCAGGTCTTGTCCGGCAGGATGTCGCCCTTGCGGCGCACGATCACCGCGCCGTACAGGCCCTTGCGCAGGCCGCCGGTGCCGTGGTCCGTGCCGACCACGTGGTCGTGGTAGTGCCAGTAGCCCGCGGTGCCGGGGCGCCAGGTGCCGTCCTTGCGGCGGCCCGGCGCGTGGGTGCGCCAGGTGTAGGTGCGCTTCCTTCCGGGCGCCACCTGGGACTTGGTGTGCTTGGTGCCGTCGCTGGAGATCTCGTAGTCCATGCCGTGGACGTGCAGGCTCACGTCGACGTCGGTGGTGTTCTCGAAGTCGATGTGCAGCGTGTCGCCCTCGTTGAGCTCGATCAGCGGGCCGGGGACGGAGGCCTTGCCCTTCTCCAGGCCGTAGCCCATCTGCCCGTCCGGGAGCTTCTCCGCGTACATCGTGATGCGGCGCACCTCGCCGCCCGCGGGGGCCGTCCTCGGCGGGCTGTCGGCCGCGGCGGCCTCGGGGGTGTCGGACGCCATGACCGACAACGATGTCACCCCGGTGGCCGCGGCCGCGCCGCCGGCCAGCATCCGGCGGTTGAAGCTCCGTCTGTCCATGCCGAACTCCCCACTGCGGTACGGGAACTGATACGTCGTACGGAAACGAGCGAGCCCTGGAGGGGCACACGGGGACCGGATCCGGCCACACGGTAGCGGCGGGGTCCCCGTTTTTCCACATGCAGGACAAAGTTCGAGCGAAGTGCGCCCATACCTATTGGCGAGCCGCGAAAAGAGGTCTAGCTTCATCGACGCTGTTGCTGTGACCGACGAGGGTGGTGTTCCCATGCGAAGCACACCGCATCAAAGACCCTTAACCACACGGAAGTTCAGCGGACTCAGGCACAGAACCGGGCGTCGCGCCTGGGCTGCGGCCCTGGCCGCGGGCGCCGTCGCCGCCGGTGTCCTCACGGGCCCCACCGCGGCCGCGCGCCCCTTCCCGGAGCCGCCCGTCGACACGGACGCCTTCAAGACAACGATGTCGAAGGCCCTTCCCGCCCCGCCGGGCGGCGCCAACGTCCGCGTCCTGGTCTTCTACGGCTCGGCCGCGTCCGGCGACGAGTCGCCCGTCGTGGACGCGGCCATCGCCGCCATCGAGAAGATCGGCCAGTCGGGCCCGGCCGCGCAGCGGTTCACGGTGACGGCCACCGACGACCCGGCCGTGTTCACCAACGCCAAGCAGCTGGGCAAGTTCAACGCGGTCACCTTCGTGACCGGCGGCGGCGATGTGCTCGACCCCGAGCAGGAGGCGGGACTCGAGGCGTACATGGAGGCCGGCGGCGGCTTCCTCGGCCTGCACGACGCGGCCCGCGCGGAGCCGTACTCCAGCTGGTTCACCGGCCTCATCGGGGCCCGCCCCAAGGACCAGAGCCCGACGGCTGTGCAGCGCGCGACCGTCGAGGTCGGCGACCGGCAGAGCCCGGCCACCAAGGACCTGCCGCTGGAGTGGAAGCGCCCCGACAAGTGGCTCAACTGGGAGACCAACCCGTCGGGCGGCGTGCACACCGTGGCGCGGGTGCGCGAGGCGACGTACAAGCCGGGCGAGGGCGCTAACGGCTGGGACCACCCGGTGTCCTGGTGCCGTGACTACGACGGCGGCCGGTCCTTCTACACGGGCATGGGCGGCACCGCCGACGCCTACGACGAGACGGACTTCCGCAGCCATCTGCGCGGCGCCCTGCTGTGGACGACCCGCCTGGCGCGCGCCGACTGCAAGGCGGCCATCACCTCGAACTACCGGGCGGAGCGCCTGACCCAGCCCAACAAGCCGGGCCAGAACGACCAGATCGGCGAGCCGCACGGCCTGGTCACGGCCCCCGACGGCAAGGTCTTCTACATCGGCCGCGGCGGCGCCGACTCCTCGCAGCCCGTCGTCACCGACTGGAACAACCCGGACGTCGGCAAGGGCAGGGGCGAGATCCACGTCTACGACCCGAAGACGAAGCAGGTGACCCTCGCGGGCGCGCTCACCGTCTTCGGCAACAAGGGCGGCGGCGGTGAGCTGATCAAGGTCGAGGAGGGCCTGCTCGGCATCGAGCTCGACCCGAAGTTCCAGGACAACGGCTGGGTGTACCTGCACTACACGCCGCACTCCCGGATCGACCGCGACAAGCACATGGGCGAGCGGTACGTCTCCCGCTTCACCTACGACAAGGCGACCGGGAAGCTGGCCATGGACAGCGAGAAGGTGCTGCTCAAGTGGCCGGTGCAGATCCACAGTTGCTGCCACTCGGGCGGCGGGATGGCCTGGGACTCCCAGGGCAACCTGTACATCGCGACCGGTGACAACAACTCGTCCGGCTTCAGCGACGGCTACTCGGGCAACAACCCGCAGCCCAGCTTCAAGGGCGTCTCCTTCGCCGACGCGCGCCGCACCGCGGGCAACACCAACAACCTCAACGGCAAGATCCTGCGCATCCACCCCGAGCCCGACGGCACGTACACGCTGCCCGACGGCAACCTCTTCACCGGCAAGGAGCCGGACGAGGGCGGCGGCAAGACGCGGGGCGAGATCTATGTGATGGGGGTCAGGAACCCGGCCCGCATCTCCATCGACAAGAAGACGGACACGCTGTACGCGGGCTGGGTCGGCCCGGACGCGGGCCAGCCGTCGACGACGTGGGGCCCGGCGAAGTACGACACGTTCGCCGCGATCACCCACGCCTCCAACCGCGGCTGGCCGTACTGCATGGGCAACAACCAGCCCTACCGCGACCGCAACCTGCCGGACCCGAGCAAGCCGCTCGGCTGGTACGACTGCAAGAACCTGCGCAACGAGTCGCCCAACAACGACGGCCTGGTGAAGATCCCGCCGGCCGAGCCCAACACCATCTGGTACTCGCCCCAGGGCGGCGGCATCGTCTACCCGCGGGACGCGAACGGCGTGCCGAGCTACAAGGCGGCGGAGCAGAAGCAGCTCCTGCCGTGGCTCAAGGGCGGCGGCCAGGCGACGATGAACGGCCCGGTCTACCGGTACGACGCCACGGCGCCGAGCGCGGACCGCTGGCCCTCGTACTGGGACGGCAAGTGGTTCGTCGGCGACTTCTACGACGGCGACCAGCCGCGGCACGCGGTGCTCACCGACCCGAAGACGGTCGGCAAGGGCGGCCTGCCGGTGCACGCCGAGTCGCTCCGCAAGATCATCCCGGTCGGCAACGACGGCATCAAGAACCTCATGGACTGGAAGTTCGCCGCCGACGGCTCGCTGTACGTCCTCGACTACGGGCGCGGCTTCTTCACCTCGGACGCCAAGTCGGCGCTGTGGCGCGTGACGTACGAGGGCGGCGACGCGACCCCGGCCGCGAACGACCTGGCCAGGAAGGCGCGATGATGAGATCCGCTCCCCCGCGGGCCCACCACCGAAGAGTGTGGCCTGCGCTGCTCGCGGCGCTGGCCCTGGTGCTCGGCCTCACCTCGGCGGCCACGGCCCGCCCCGACGGGCCCCGCCTCCAGCAGCAGACCCTGACCTGGACCGCCGACAACGACATCACCAAGTACAAGTCGGCGCCGACGACGGCGGTCGCGGGCAAGACGACGATCGTCTTCGAGAACAGCGTGGCGACCGGCAACACCACCGGCATGCCGCACACCCTGACGTTCGACGTCTCCGACCCGGAGTACAACAACGACGTCCCGCTGAACATCCTCGCCAACCCCGGCGACGACAAGGGCGGCAAGTGGACCGCCGAGGTGACCCTCACCCCCGGCCGCTACCGCTACTACTGCACGATCCCCGGCCACGGCGCGATGCAGGGCATCCTCGTCGTGACCGACGGCGGCGGCCAGGACACGACGGCGCCGGAGACCGGGGCGGCGGTGGACGGGGCGACCAACTCCGAGGGCGCGTACGTCGGTTCGGCGACCGTCACGGTGTCGGCGACCGACGCGGGCTCGGGCGTCGACAAGGTCGAGTACGCGGTCGGGGCCGACGGCGCGTGGCAGCCGTACACCGCTCCCGTGGTCGTGAACACGGTCGGCACCCACAAGATCCGCTACCGGGCGAGCGACCGGGCGGGCAATGTGGCCGCCGAGAAGTCCGTCGACTTCACGGTGGTCGCGCCGCCGACGGACGACAGGACGCCGCCGGAGACCTCGGCGACCGTCAGCGGCGAGCAGAACGGGCAGGGCCAGTACGTCGGCATGGCGACGGTCACGGTGTCGGCGTCCGACGCGGGCTCGGGGCTCAACAAGGTCGAGTACGCGCTCGGCGACGGTGCGTGGACGGCGTACACGGCGCCCGTGATGGTGCACGCGGTCGGCGCCCACAAGGTGCGCTACCGCGCGTCCGACAAGGCGGGGAACGTGGCGGCCGAGAAGTCCGTCGAGTTCACGGTCGTCGCCCCGCCCGCGCAGGACAGGACGCCGCCGGAGACGTCGGCGAAGGTCGACGGCGACAAGAACTCCGACGGCGCCTACATCGGCCGGGCGAAGGTCACGGTGACGGCGACCGACGCGGACTCGGGCGTCGACAAGGTCGAGTACTCCCTGGACGGCGGCCCGTACGTCGCGTACACGGCGCCGGTGGTGGTGGACCGCGTCGGGCGGCACTCCGTGGCGTACCGGGCGAGCGACAAGGCGGGCAACACCGCGGCCGCGAAGACGGTGTCGTTCACGGTCGACGAGGGCGGCGGGGTGCCCGGCCCCAACTGCCCGGAGTACGACGAGCGGTCGACGGTGTTCGTCGGCACCGTCGACACGGGCATCCCGAACCGCGTCACCAACAACCGCTGCCGCATCAACGAACTGATCGAGGACGAGAAGGACTGGTCGTCGCACGCGCTGTTCCTGAAGCACGTCAAGACGGTCACGGACCGCCTGAAGAAGGCGGGCGAGCTCGACCAGCGCGAGTACAACAAGATCAACAAGGCGGCGAAGGCGTCCGGCATCGGCAAGCCCGGCCAGACCGAGGGCTACCGCCACCTCTTCGACGGCACGCAGAAGTCCTTCGCCAAGTGGCAGCACGTGGGCGGTGGCTCGTTCGGCCTGAACGCCGACGGCTCGATGACGTCCGGCACGACGAAGAACGGCCTGGGCATGCTGTGGTTCCCCGAGCGCCGTTACGGGGACTTCTCGCTGAAGCTCCAGTGGCGGGACGACGCGGCGGGCTCCGGGAACGCCAACTCGGGTGTCTTCGTCCGCTTCCCGCAGGTCCACGACCACCCGGAGGAGTCGCGTCCGGAGTGGGTCGCCATCAAGTACGGCCATGAGGTCCAGGTCTTCGACCGCCCGGACGGCGACATGTACAAGACGGGCTCGGTCTACGGCTTCGACCGCGTCGGGCTCGCGGGCGCGGGCGTGACGCCCAAGGGCACCTGGAACGACTACGAGATCCGCGTGGTGGACCAGCACTACTCGGTGTACCGCAACGGCGCCCTGATCAACGAGTTCGACAACACGGGCGGCCAGGTCTTCGAGCCGCCGCGCGGCGACGACCCCGGCACGGACGGCCGCCGCTTCGCGTCGGGCTATCTGGGCCTCCAGGTCCACGGGGTCACCGACGTGGTGTCGTACCGGGACATCCGGATCAAGGAGCTGTGAGGCGCGTGCAGGCCAAACCTCCCGGCTAGGCCAAGCCTCCTGGCACGGCTGTGGCCCCTCCCGCGCGGGAGGGGCCACAGCCGTGCCAGGA
>NZ_JBHYJH010000136.1:0-28116 GCF_042740445.1 Streptomyces sp. NPDC059003
CCCTAGGACCCCTTTTTTCCGCGCTGCGCGCTCGTCCTCAAACGCCGGACGGGCTGGATTTTCCAGCCCGTCCGGCGTTTGAGGACCGGGGTCTGGGGCGGAGCCCCAGTTCGGGAAGGGGCGGGGTTGGGGGACTTCGCGTCAGCGCACCGCCCGCACCACCCGCCCCGCCCCGACCGCCCTACTTGAGCTTCGTGCCCGTGGAACGCAGGTTCGCGCAGGCCTCGGTGACGCGCTTGGCCATGCCGGCCTCGGCGAGCTTGCCCCAGGTGCGCGGGTCGTACGTCTTCTTGGAGCCGACCTCGCCGTCGACCTTCAGGACGCCGTCGTAGTTCTTGAACATGTGGTCCGCGACGGGCCGCGTGAACGCGTACTGCGTGTCGGTGTCGAGGTTCATCTTCACGACGCCGTTCTCCAGGGCCGTGGCGATCTCCTCGGCGGTCGAGCCGGAGCCGCCGTGGAAGACGAAGTCGAACGGCGACTGCTTGCCGTACTTCGAGCCGACGCCCTCCTGGAGGTCCTTCAGGAGCTCGGGGCGCAGGACGACGTTGCCCGGCTTGTAGACGCCGTGGACGTTGCCGAAGGACGCGGCGAGCAGGTAGCGGCCCTTCTCGCCGAGGCCGAGCGCCTCCGCCGTGCGGATGGCGTCGTCGACCGTCGTGTACAGCTCGTCGTTGATCTCGTGGCTGACGCCGTCCTCCTCGCCACCCGTGGGGGTGATCTCGACCTCGAGGATGATCTTCGCGGCGGCGGCCTTGGCGAGCAGCTCCTGGCCGATGGCCAGGTTGTCGGCGAGGGTCTCGGCGGAGCCGTCCCACATGTGGGACTGGAACAGGGGGTTCTCACCGCGGGCGACGCGCTCGGCGGAGACGTCGAGGAGCGGGCGGACGTACCCGTCGAGCTTGTCCTTCGGGCAGTGGTCGGTGTGCAGCGCGACCGTGATGTCGTACTTCGCCGCCACGATGTGCGCGAACTCGGCGAGGGCCACCGCGCCCGTCACCATGTCCTTGTTGTGCTGACCGCCCAGGAACTCCGCACCACCGGTGGAGATCTGGATGATGCCGTCGCTCTCCGCCTCCGCGAAGCCACGCAGGGCGGCGTGCAGGGTCTGCGAGGAGGTGACGTTGATGGCCGGGTAGGCGAACTTGCCTGCCTTCGCCCGGTCGAGCATCTCGTTGTAGACCTCGGGGGTTGCGATGGGCATTGTGTCCGCTCCTTGTGATGTGCGGGGTGAGTGCTGCTGCTTCTCGGCCCTGACCTGGGGTGTTAACGGGACCCCTGGAGATTCCGGGGGGCCTGGGGGACGACGATCCGTCGGCTCTGTCGGAATTCGTCGCCCCCATCTTTCCAGACTCGCCGGGTTGCTCAAGGCCGGTGACCGGCCCCCCGCGGGGCAGGGCCTCAGTCGAGGCCCAGCTCGTCCTTCGAGTACGCGAACAGGTACGGGACCCCCGCGCCCTGCGTGATCTTCTCGGCGGCGCCGGTGGCGCGGTCCACGATCGTCGCGACGGCCACGACCTCGGCGCCGGCCTCGCGCACGGCCTCGACGGCGGTCAGCGGGGAGCCGCCGGTGGTGGAGGTGTCCTCGACGACGAGCACGCGGCGGCCCTTGATGTCCGGCCCCTCGACGCGGCGCTGCAGGCCGTGCGCCTTGGCGGCCTTGCGCACCACGAAGGCGTCGAGCTTCTTGCCGCGCGCGGCGGCGGCGTGCAGCATCGCGCCCGCGACGGGGTCGGCGCCCATGGTCAGGCCGCCCACGGCGTCGAAGTCGAGCTCCGCGGTGAGGTCGAGCAGCACCTGCCCGACCAGCGGGGCGGCCTCGCCGTCGAGGGTGACGCGGCGCAGGTCGACGTAGTAGTCGGCCTCGAGCCCCGAGGAGAGCGTCACCTTGCCGTGCACGACGGCCTTGTCCTTGATCTGCTGCAGCAGGTCGCCGCGTACGTCGTCAGTCATGCCTACGAGCTTAAAGCCGCCGCCACGTCCAGGTGGTCGCCGTCTCCAGGGGTTCGAGGGGGGTGACGAGGCGCGGCGCCGTGTTGAGCCCGTTGGGCGGTCCTGTCTGCGGCTCCACGCACACGGCGGCGTCCTGCTCGTCGTACACGACGACCCACTGCTCGCGGCTCGCCACGGTCAGCTCGAGGCGGCCCGGCCAGGTCAGGGTGACGTCCACGCCGTCGGGCATGCCGAAGCAGTCGTCCCAGGGGCCGGGGAGGGGGTCGACGCGCTCGCCGGTGGGCAGGTGGTCGTCGCCGCGGCGCTCCTGCCAGGCGGCGTCGAAGCCGATCCGCACGGGCTCGCCCTCTCTGTCGAGCCGGCGGTTGAACCACGGGTGCCAGCCCGCCTGCGCGGGGAACGAGTCGTCGTACGTCTCCACCGCCATCTTCAGCGTGAGGGCGCTCGCCAACAGCTCGACGATCTGTGTGACCCGGCCCGCGTACGGCCACGGGTCGGTCAGGTCGTACGTGAACACGGCTTCCGTGGCGCTTGCGCGGGCCGTCTTCCAGGCGGCGTCGCGGGCCGTGCCGTGGATGGCGTGCGGGGGTGAGTTCAGGGGGAGCTGGTGGATGGTGTCGCCGTTGCGGAAACGGCCGTCCCTGGTGCGGCCGCACCACGGCACCATCGGGAAGCAGCCGTAGCGGTCGCCCTGCCTGAGCAGTTCGACTCCGTCCACCTTCAGGCTGCCGACGCGGCAGCCGTTGCCCGGCTGCACGGTCGCTTCCGCGGAGCCCGCGGCCAACGTGATCTCTTCGGTAGTCACACCAACGACCCTACGACGCCTGGCGCGGGCGCCTCATGCCACGTCGTACCTGTGCCCCTCCCCACCCACCCGCCCTTCCCTGGAGCTACCGCCCCAGCCCCCACCCTCGAATGGGGCTCCGCCCCTCTCCCCCAATTCGGCGCTCCGCGCCTCGTCCTCAAACGCCGGACGGGCTACAACTCCCCACCCACCCGCCCTTCTCCGGGGCTGCCGCCCCGGACCCCACCACACCTGGCCGCCGCGCCGCGCTGCGCGCTCGCGGGGATATCCAGCCCGTCCGGCGTTTGAGGACGAGCCGCGGAGCGGCGATATGGGGGAAAGGGGCGAAGCCCCATACGAACTGCGGGGGCTGGGGCCGCGGCCACAGGGAAGGGCGGGTGGGTGGGGGAGAAACGAATCGTCAGCGGCGGCGGCGTAGGGCTCGGGTGACGACGATGGCCGAGGCCAGGACGAGGGCGGCCGCGGGCGCGGCCCACCGCAGCGTGGCCCCACTGGCCAACGCCTCCGGCGCCGGCACCGGCGCGTACCGCCCACGCGGCGGCGCATGATCGACTTCCTCCGCACTCCGACCGATCATCGTCCGCCGCGCATGCGCGGCCTCCGCCGCGGGCGCCCCGCCAGAACCCGACCCCTCGCCGGACCCCATCCCGTCGGAGCCGTCGTCGTCGGCGAGCGGGTCGAGCGACGGCGGTGGGACCTCCGTCTCGAAGATGCTGACCGCCGCGTCGGCGGCGGCGCCCGCCGCGAGTCCCTCCGCGAACCGCCCGAGCAGCCTGCGCACCGCCGCGTCCACAGCCTGTGGAGAGTCACCGACGACATCGGCCACACGGCCGTCACCACTCGCGGTACCGGTGAAGGTCACGCGGGTGCCGCCCTCGGCGGCGGGCGCGAGCCGCAGCAGCAGGGCGAAGGAGACGACACCGCTGCCGCGCACCTCGGAACCCTCGCCGTTCAGGGCGTACGCACCGTCGCCGCGCGCGGCGACGCTCAGCACCCCGCGGTAGGTGATCGTGTGCCCGCCCACCCGCACCTTGAGCCGCCCGGCCACGGGCGGCGCCCCCGCGTCGGGGGCGGCGTCACGCTGCAGCCCGGGCACCGCGCCCGCGACCCGCTCGGGGTCGGCCAGGGCCGCGCGGAGCGGGGCTTCCGGAACCGGTACGAACACCTCATGCTCCATGACAGTCGAGCGTACCGACGCTCCCCCCGTGATGTACGCCACTTACCCCCGCCTCTTATGAAGGGGACCCGTCAGTCGGCGTAGCGCGGGTGCACGAGCGTGGACGGCGCGATGGCCCGCCACCCGGCGGGCCGCACCCGTTCCGCGGCCCGCCCCCCGGTGCGGAGCACGGCGGACGCGCGGGCCGTGTCGAGCGCGGCCGGGCTGCGGGAGGCGAGGACGAAGCCCCAGTCGCGCGGCGCGGCCGTGCTGTCGGCGGTGCGGTCGGGCCCGGCGGCGTACCCGGCGGGGCGGCCGGTGAGGCGGTAGGGCGCGGTGGCGTAGCCGGCGGCGCGCAGGGTGGCGTCGACGGTCCAGTAGGTGTGCGGCCGGGTGGCGGCGGGCCCCGCGTGCACGGCGAGGCGGCCGCCGTCGGTGAGGACGCGGGTGACGAGGCCGTAGAACTCCTGCGAGTACAGCTTGGTGCTCGCGGTGATGCCGGGGTCGGGCAGGTCGCTGAGCACGACGTCGTAACCGGCCCCGTGGGAGCCGCGCAGCCAGCGGAAGGCGTCGGCGAAGGCGACGTGGACGCGCTCGTCGCGGTAGACGTGGCCGTTGAGTTCGCTGAGCGCCGGGTCGTTCCTGGCGAGCTCGACGAGGCCGGGGTCGAGTTCGACGATGTCGACGCGGCGTACGCCGGAGTGGCGCAGGACCTCGCGGGCGGCGAGGCCGTCGCCGCCGCCGAGGATCAGGACGCGGGCGTGCGGCCCGCCGCGCAGCGCGGGCTGGACGAGCGCCTGGTGGTAGCGCCGCTCGTCCTGGCCGCTGACGCGCAGGCGGCCGTCGAGGAAGAGGTGCAGGGACGCGCGGTCGCCGCCGGTGAGCACCACTTCCTGTACGTCGGTCTGGACGGCGACGCGGATCTGGGAGCCGTAGACGGCGCGCCGCGCGGCCCGTTCGAAGTCGTCGACGAGCACGGCGGCCGAGGCGAGGACGGCGAGGACGACGCCGTTGGCGACGAGCAGCAGCCAGCGGCCGCGCGCGCTCAAATCCCGCCCGAACAGGCCGAGGACGAGCGCGCCGCCCGCGAGGACGTTGACCGCGCCGGTGAGCAGCGCGCCGGTGAGCTGCCCGAACCAGGGCAGGAGCAGGAAGGGGAAGGCGAGGCCGCCGACGAGGGCGCCCACGTAGTCGGCGGCGAACAGGTCGGCGACGGCACCGCCCGCGTCCTGTCTGCGGATGCGCTGGATGAGCACCATGAGCAGCGGCACTTCGGCGCCGATGAGCACCCCGATGCCCAGCGAGAACGCCACGAACAGGTACCGCGATCCGCGCTCCCACACCTCGCCCTGGTCACCGGCCCACGCGAACGCCGCGTAGAGCACCATGGCGCTGCACCCGCCGACGAGTGCCAGCGCCGCCTCGACGAGCCCGAACCCGGCGGCGGCCCGGCACCGAAGCCGCTTGGCGAGCAGCGAGCCGACGCCCATCGCGAAGACCATGACGGAAAGCACGACCGACGCCTGGGTGACGGAGTCCCCGATCAAGTACGAGGCGAGGGCGACGAGTTCGAGCTCGTACACAAGTCCGCAGGCAGCGCAGATGAACACGCCCGCGAGCACGAGGAACCGGCCTGTCCGGGGCGTGACGGGCAGACGCTCAGGCGGCTCGATCACGCCCCGAACGCTACGTCACCGCACCCTCACACCAAGTCCCCCACAAGGGTGGAGGTGACGGCGTCGGCCCGCAGGCCTCGAACCGCCCCCGCGCCCAGCCCCACCGCACACGCCCCGCCAGCCCATCCACTGCCAACCGCCCCTGCGCGCACGTCCCGCCGCTACCGCGGCGGCATCACCCCGCCCGCCCTCCCACTACCAACCGCCGGGTCGCACCCGCCGACGGCGCTCGGCCCCCGCCGGGGGCGTCCACCCCGCGGGACGCTGGAAACGGGCGGGCGGGTGGGAAAGGAACCGCTCAGAGCGCCGCAGGCATCCGCACGCCCACCCGAGTCCGCGTAGCCACCAACTGCCCGTCCTGCGGATACGCATGCCACGTACGCCACATCACCGACCCCTCGTGCCGCTGCGCCAGCATCGCCGTGAACGCGTGCGGCAGGCCGGGGAACACCCCGGCAAGCCCGTGCGGATGCTCGGCGACGAGGGCGAGCAACTCCTGTGCGCGGCCCGCGAACTGACCCTGTGACAGCGTCTCGACGCGCGCTGCGAACTCGTACTCCCATTCGCCGAGCCGCTTGGAGACGCCGAGCGGCAGCGGCGTGCTGCTGCCCGGGATGCAGGCGACGGTCTCCGAACAACTGCCCTGTTCCTCTTCGAGGAGGACTTGGTGAGAGGCCCCGAGTAGTCTCAACTGCACGGTCGCGCCGGACAGTTCCAGGTCGAGCGTGGCGAGCGCTGGCAGCGGCTCGCGGCCAAGGGCCCAGGCCAGGTCCCCGGCGCGCGTGTCGGTGTAGACAGTCTTCAGGGTCGTGAGCATGGGTCGGCTCCGCAAACACGCAAATGGAGGTGGGGCCGGCGGCACCCGGTCGGACACCGGGCGGTCGTCGTGCCGGCGCGTGCCCACGGAGAAGTCCTGATGCCTTGTTGAGCTGAGAACGTCCGAGGGCGGTGTGACAATTAAGAGGGAATCATGAACTGAGACACTGCCACAGCGTTTTTACCCAAGTTCGTAGGGTTTCCATCCCCTAGAGGGCTCAACAGTTCATCTGTTCACGTTTCAGCGAACTCATGTGGTCCCGAAACGTCACCTCTACGCCCGTCATCGCCGCGCCCGCCACCGCGGACCCGCACGTCAACGACGAGGCGCCCGCCGGGAGTTGCCTCCCGCCGGGCGCCTCGCCCAGTGGACCAGCTGCCCCGTGTCAGCTGCCTCCGCCGCCGCAACCTCCCCCGCCGCCACCGCCACCGCAGGACGACCCGCCGCCACAGGACGACGACCCGCCACCGCACGACGACGAACCGCCGCCGCACGAGGACGAACCGCTGTCACCCGACGACCCGCAGCCGTAGGACGGAGTCCCGGTCCCGCTGGACCCCGCCCACCAGCTGCCGCCCCCGCGGGCGCTGATCCCGCGACGGCTGCGCGAGGTGTGCACGAGAACCGCAATGATCACTATCCAGCCGATGAAGAAGAAGACCACGACCATCGTGCCCATCGCCCTCACCTACCCTTCTCTTCCCCCGTAGCGGGTCCCGGCCGTTCCCCCGAACCGGTGCCGCCCTGCGAATCCTGTTCCGCGCCGTTGCGTGACAAGGGGATGCCCCCGGCCACAGGCGCCCAAAGCAGAGTTGAGGAAGTCCAGAGGTTCGGCGGAGGATGACGGCCATGACTTCTTCCTCGGGGACCGCAGGGAACGCCCGGCCGCTGCTCAACCGCCGCCTGGCCGAGTTCGGCACGACGATCTTCGCAGAGATGTCCGCGCTGGCCGTGCAGACAGGCGCGATCAATCTGGGGCAAGGCTTCCCCGACACGGACGGCCCCGAGGAGATCCGGGAGGCCGCGGTGCGCGCGCTGCGCGACGGCCGCGGCAACCAGTACCCGCCGGGCCCGGGCGTCCCCGAGCTGCGCGCGGCGATCACCGCACACCAGGAGCGCCGGTACGGCCTCTCCTACGACCCCGACCGCGAGGTCCTCGTCACGGCGGGCGCCACCGAGGCCATCGCCGCCTCCCTGCTCGCCCTGGTCGAGCCGGGCGACGAGGTGATCGCCCTTGAGCCGTACTACGACTCGTACGCGGCGTCGATCGCCCTCGCGGGCGGCACCCGCGTCCCGGTCACCCTGCGCCCGCGCGAAGGGCGCTTCGTACTGGACCTGGACGAGCTGCGCGACGCGATCACCCCCCGCACCCGCCTCCTGCTCCTCAACACCCCGCACAACCCGACCGGCACGGTCCTCACCCGCGCGGAGCTGGCCGAGATCGCGAAGCTCGCCGTCGAGCGCGATCTGCTCGTCGTCACGGACGAGGTGTACGAGCACCTGGTCTTCGAGGAGTCGGGGCACATCCCCCTCGCCTCCTTCCCGGGCATGCGCGAGCGCACGGTGACGATCGGCTCGGCGGGCAAGACGTTCTCGTTCACGGGCTGGAAGGTCGGCTGGGTGACGTCGACGCCCGAGCTCGTCACGGCGGTGCGGTCGGCGAAGCAGTTCCTGACGTTCGTGGCGTCGGGCCCCTTCCAGTACGCGGTCGCGGAGGCGCTCGCCCTGCCCGACGCGTACTTCACGTCGTTCCTCGACGACATGCGCGCCAAGCGGGACCTGCTGGCCACGGGCCTCACGGCGGCGGGCTTCGAGGTCTACCGCCCGGCAGGCACGTACTTCATCACCACCGACGTCCGCCCCCTGGGCGAGAGCGACGGCTTCGCCTTCTGCCGCGCCCTCCCGGAACGCGCGGGCGTGGTCGCCATCCCGAACGCCGTCTTCTACGACCACCGAGAAGCAGGCGCCCCCTTCGTACGCTTCGCGTTCTGCAAGAAGACGAGCGTCTTGGAGGAGGCGGTGGCCCGCCTCAAGTCGCTCTAACTGCTGTAACCGCTGTGGGCAGCTGGTCCGCCCAGAGGGCGGAACGGGTGGGCACAGCCCACGGACGGCGTGCACCCGACGTACAAACGCACACCCACACGGCCCCGCCAGCTAGCGAACAGCGCAGCGACCCCGCAGGGTTCGGGTGTGACCCACCCGACCCCCACCGTCCCCGCCCCCGTCACACGCCACCCCCGCACGGAGCGCGCCCAGCCAACCCCCGGCTGGGCGACCGCGGCCCACGCCCTCGCCGCCTTCACCGCCGCCCGCCTGATCGGCCTGCTCGCCCTCGCGGCCACCGCACACGCCACCCACCAGGACACCTTCCGCCTCCTCGGCCGCTCCTGGGACTCCCGCTGGTACACCGGCATCGCCGCCCACGGCTACGGCCGCACGCTCTACTTCGAGCCGGGCGTGGTCCAGAGCGACCTCGCGTTCTTCCCGCTGTACCCGGGCCTGATCCGCGCGGTGACCGCCGTCACGCCGCTCACGCACGGCGCCGCGGGCCTGCTCGTGTCGTGGGTCGCGGCGGCGGCGGCCGCGGTGGGGATCTTCGCGATCGCCGCCCGCCTGCACGACCGCCGCACCGCGACGGTCCTTGTGCTGCTGTGGGGCCTGCTTCCGCACTCGGTGATCCTGTCGATGGCGTACACGGAACCCGTGCTCACGGCCCTCGCCGCCGGTTCCCTGTACGCGCTGCTCACCGGCCGCTGGATCTGGGCGGGCGCGCTCGCGGCGCTCGCGGGGCTCGCCCGGCCGAACGGGCTCGCGGTGGCGGCGGCCGTGCTCGCCACGGCCCTGTACCAGGTCCTGCGGCAGAACGGCCGGGTTTCCCACAGGCTGTGGACAGGCGCGGCGCTCGCCCCGCTCGGCTGGGCGGGGTACGTGCTGTGGGTGGGCGTCCGCGAGGGCGATCCGCTCGGCGGCTACTTCGCGGTGCAGCGCCGCTGGGGCTCGCGGTTCGACTTCGGCGCGGGCTCGCTCGCCTTCGTCAAGCACCTGCTGCTCGACGGGGACAAGCTGGTCTTCTCCATGACCCTGGTGATCGTCGCGGCGGCCGTGCTGCTCTTCGCCCTGCTCGTGGCCGCGAAGGCGCCACTGCCGCTGCTCGTGTACTCGGGGATGCTGCTGCTGATCACCGTCGGCGGCTCCGGCTTCTTCGAGTCCAAGCCTCGGTTCCTGCTTCCCGCGTTCCCGCTGCTGCTTCCGCTCGCGTGCGCCCTGGTCAGGACGGCGAAAGCCCGGCCGGGGTCCGCCGTCCTCGTGGTCGGCGCCCTGGCCGGGCTCTCGGTGGCGTACGGGGCGTATCTGGTGACGATCGCCCGCATGCCGTTGTGATGCCTGAGACGTAAGGGGCTCAGGCCTCGTCGTCGCCGGGCTTGTCGTCGCCCTGCGCGGAGTCGACGTCCTTCTCCAGACCGAGCTGCTCGACCAGCCAGTGGTCGAACTCGATCGCGGCCCGCACCCAGCTGACCGTCGACGAGACGAAGTGCTCGAGCGCGACGCCCGTGCCGATCAGCATCTGCGCCTCGCCGATGAGGCGGACGGTGCCGTCGTCGTGGGTGTGCGTGTAGACCTTCGGCCACAGGGTGCGGCGGTTCCAGTCGTCCACGGACTCCAGGATCTGCTGCTTGTCGTCGATGGAGTGCGGACGGTCGTAGAACGTCCGGACGGAGAAGACCTGCTGGTCGTCCTCGCCGCGGAACATGAAGTAGGTGCGGAACTCCTCCCACGGCGCCGCGAGGTCCCCCTCGTCGTCGACGACGTACTTGAGCTCCATCTGCTCCAGGAGCTGCTTCACGAGGTCCTGGTCAGGGACGACGGGGCCCGCCGGTCCTGCGCCCTGCTGCGGTTCGGGCTGGCCCCCGAAATTCGGAATCGAGGACGGGTCGATGCTCACCGTGTTCTTCCCTTCGTACGGATTGAGCCATCCTCCCCCATCCCGGGCGGGGGCCCGCAACCCCCGCCCTGGGATGTGACCGGTTACGGCCCCGCACCGCGCCCCTTACAGGGACTTTCCGGTCGCCGGACCGGTCCCGTCGGCGGTCGCCGGGCCGACGATGAGGTCGTCCCCGAAGACGTCCACGCGGACCGTGTCGCCGTCCTTGACCTCGCCCGCGAGGATCTCCTTCGCGAGCCGGTCGCCGATCGCCGTCTGGATCAGGCGGCGCAGCGGCCGGGCGCCGTACGCCGGGTCGTTGCCCTTGTCCGCGAGCCAGGCGAGGGCCTCGGGCGTGACGTCGAGGGTGAGCCGCCGGTCGGCGAGGCGCTTGGCGAGGCGGGAGATCTGGAGCTGGGCGATCCGGGCCAGCTCGTCCTTGTCGAGCGCGGAGAACACCACGAGGTCGTCGAGCCGGTTCAGGAACTCCGGCTTGAAGGAGGCGCGCACGACCTCCAGAACCTGCTCCTTCTTCTCGTGTTCGCTGGTCAGGGGCTCGACCAGGAACTGGCTTCCGAGGTTCGACGTGAGGATGAGGATGGTGTTGCGGAAGTCCACCGTCCGGCCCTGGCCGTCGGTGAGCCGTCCGTCGTCGAGCACCTGGAGCAGGATGTCGAAGACCTCCGGGTGCGCCTTCTCGACCTCGTCGAGCAGGACGACGGAGTACGGGCGCCGCCGCACGGCCTCGGTGAGCTGGCCGCCCTCCTCGTACCCGACGTACCCGGGAGGGGCGCCGACGAGCCGGGCCACGCTGTGCTTCTCGCTGTACTCGCTCATGTCGATGCGGACCATGGCCCGCTCGTCGTCGAAGAGGAAGTCGGCGAGCGCCTTGGCCAGCTCGGTCTTGCCGACGCCGGTCGGGCCGAGGAACAGGAAGGAGCCGGTGGGCCGGTCGGGGTCGGCGATCCCGGCGCGGGTGCGCCGCACGGCGTCGGACACGGCCCGCACGGCCTCGCTCTGCCCGATGAGGCGCCGGCCGAGCTCGTCCTCCATGCGCAGGAGCTTCTGGGTCTCGCCCTCGAGGAGGCGTCCGGCGGGGATGCCGGTCCAGGCGGCCACGACGTCGGCGATGTCGTCGGGCCCGACCTCCTCCTTGACCATGGTGTCGGCCTTCGCGGCCTCCTCCTCGGCCTCGGACGCGACCTCCAGATCGCGCTCAAGGGCGGGGATCTCGCCGTACAGGAGCTTGCTCGCGGTGTCGAAGTCGCCGTCGCGCTGGGCGCGCTCGGCCTGGCCGCGCAGCTCGTCGAGCTTCTCCTTCAGCTCGCCGACGCGGTTGAGGGACTGCTTCTCCTTCTCCCAGCGCGCGGTGAGCCCGCGCAGCTCCTCCTCCTTGTCCGCGAGGTCGCGGCGCAGCTTGTCGAGCCGCTCCTTGGAGGCGGGGTCGGTCTCCTTGCTGAGCGCGAGCTCCTCCATGCGGAGCCGGTCGACGGCGCGCTGGAGCTCGTCGATCTCGACGGGCGAGGAGTCGATCTCCATGCGCAGCCGCGAGGCCGCCTCGTCGACGAGGTCGATGGCCTTGTCGGGCAGGAAGCGGGAGGTGATGTAGCGGTCGGAGAGGGTCGCGGCCGCGACGAGCGCGCTGTCGGCGATCTGGACCTTGTGGTGGGCCTCGTAGCGGCCCTTGAGCCCGCGCAGGATGGCGATGGAGTCCTCGACGGACGGCTCGGCGACGAGGACCTGCTGGAAGCGCCGCTCCAGGGCCGGGTCCTTCTCGATCCGCTCGCGGTACTCGTCGAGGGTGGTGGCGCCGACCATGCGCAGCTCACCGCGGGCGAGCATGGGCTTGAGCATGTTGCCCGCGTCCATGGCGGAGTCCCCGCCGGCGCCCGCGCCCACCACCGTGTGCAGCTCGTCGATGAACGTGATGATCTGGCCGTCGCTCGCCTTGATCTCGGAGAGCACGGTCTTGAGCCGCTCCTCGAACTCGCCCCGGTACTTGGCGCCCGCGACCATCGCGCCCAGGTCGAGCGAGACGAGCCGCTTGTCCTTGAGGGACTCGGGCACGTCGCCCTTCACGATGCGCTGGGCGAGGCCCTCGACGACGGCGGTCTTGCCGACGCCCGGCTCGCCGATCAGCACGGGGTTGTTCTTCGTACGGCGGCTGAGCACCTGCACGACCCGCCGGATCTCCTGGTCCCGCCCGATGACGGGGTCGAGCTTGCCCTCGCGGGCGGCGGCGGTGAAGTCGGTGCCGAACTTCTCCAGGGCCTTGTACTGGCCCTCCGGGTCCGGCGTGGTCACGCGGCGGCCCCCACGAACCTTCTCGAAAGCATGCAGCAGCCCCTTCGCGCTCGCCCCGTGCTCGGTGAGCACGTCGGCGACGGGGCCGCCCTTGTCGGCGAGCCCGATGAGCAGGTGCTCGGTGGACAGGTAATCATCGCCCAGGTCCTTGGCCCGCCGGTCCGCGTCGGCGATCACGGCGAGCAGCTCGCGGTTGGGCTGCGGCGGCGCGACCGTGGATCCGGTGACGCTCGGCAGCGAGGCCAGCACGCGCTCGGTGTCGGCGCGCACGGCCGCCTGGTCCGCCTCGACGGCGGCCAGCAGGTCGGTGATGTTCTCGTTGTCCTGCCCCTCCAGGAGCGCGAGGAGCAGGTGCGCGGGGGTCAGGTCCGGGTGGCCTGCGGACACGGCCCGGCTCGTCGCCGCGTTGATCGCGTCCCGGCTCCTGTTCGTCAGCTCGGCGTCCACGTGGGGTTTCTCCTCCTTGCGCGTACGGGTGTGTACGGGTGGTGCGGGTGGTGCGCGGTGGGGCGGGCCTCGCCGCCCCTCCTAACTGACTCAGTCAACGTACACAAAGTTGAGTCTATTCCACTCAAGGCCAAGTCGACTAGGTTCCTGCCCCATGGCCATCGACCCACACCATCCCTCCGCCCCCTACCTCAGCTTCTGGCGGGAGCGCCACCTCTGCACCCTGACGACGCTCCGCCCCGACGGGACGCCCCACGTGGTCCCGGTCGGCGTGACGTACGACCCCGAGGCGGGCCTCGCCCGGGTCCTCGCCAGCAAGACGAGCCGCAAGGTCGCCCACGTCGTCGCGGCGGCGGGCGTCGACGGGCCCGGCGCCCGCGTGGCCGTCTGCCAGGTCGACGGGCGCCGCTGGGCGACGCTGGAGGGCCGGGCCACGATCACGGCGGAGCCCGCGCGGGTCGCGGAGGGGGAGCGGCGCTACGAGGAGCGGTACGGGCGCACGCCGCGGGTGAACCCGGACCGGGTGGTCATCGAGATCGCCCTGGACCGGGCGATGGGCAAGGCCTGAGCCCCCGGGCACGCCAGGGGCCACGCACGGGCCCGCGCACGGGTCCCCGCCCGGGGTCCCCGCACACACCACAGCGGCGCCACCGTGTTCAGGTCCACGGTGGCGCCGCTGCTGGGGGAAGCACCTGCGCGATTTACAACGACGGGGGAATCGCGTCAGGCGCTGCGGGGGGTGGCTGTGAGGGAGTCGGACGCCGATGACGCCGTCCGCTTCCGCTTCCCGATCAGCTGGTGGTCACGCTGGTCGAGGTTGACGAAAACCATGCCGTAGCGAACGGCACATCTCACCGGCTGCGGCGCGCCGCGGGGACGGCGCAGGCAGCGGTAGGCGCGGATGTCCTCGTCGTCGTCGCGGACGATGATGACGGGCTCTCCGACAAGGGTGACCATCAACGAGTCACCGGCGTGGGGGATCGCGGTGACGAGGTCGATGAAGTGCCAGCCGGAACGGTAGGCGGTGGCCATCTCACGGCGGAACGTGCGGTCGTCGGGCGGGGTGGTCATGCCGCGCCACCTTCCGACGCCGTGTACCACCCGAGGTCGGGCGGTGCGGCCGAGTCGCCTTCCGACGCCATGTTCCAGCCGAGGTCAGACGGTGCGGCCGTAACGGAGCTCTTCACCTTCGGCGGATGCCAGCCGAGATCGAGAGAGCCCACTACGCCCAAGACCAACCCTGCCGAGAGGGTGGCGACAAGCACCGAGCGAAGCATGCGCTTATACATGGTCGGCTTCGTCCTCACTTGATAGGTTCCTCTCCCCCGGCACAACAAGACGATGTCTCAATCGAGCACGTCAAAGCCACAGGGTGGATGCATCATGTTCCTGCACGTTCAGGACCCTGGGGGGTGGAGAATTGCTCACAACAGATGCGAAACCGACACATCCTCACCCCACAACGCCACTGTGTGGTGAGGGCTCGCGGCTCTACGCGAGCGCGCTGAGCGACGGACGGCTCGCACGTGCCGAGGCCGAGAAGGCACCCTGTCTTCTGGAGTCCGGCCTTCTGCATCCCGATCCCGACGACGAGGACTGGCTCAGGCCGGTTCCGCCGTCCACGGCACTGGCGCAACGACTCCACCCCATCGAGCGGGAAATCCAGGAGCGAAGGCGGCTCGCGGTCGAAATGACCGATGTCTTCGAGCCATTCATGGCCATCACCATGCGTGTCGAACCGACTACGCACGCCATCACGGTGCTGGAGGGCGAGCCCCGTATCAACGAGGCCATCGAGCGCGCCACCGAGGAGTGCCGCTACGAGGTGCTCACAGTCCAGCCAGGCGGCGGTCGCAGCGAGCACGTCCTGAACGATGCTTTGAAGCGTGGACAGACCATCCTCGACCGCGGTATCACCATGCGCACGCTCTACCAACACACCGTCAGGCACAGCCAGGGCACTCTCGCCTACGCGGCCCGCATGTCCCAGGGCAACGTGGAGATACGGACGCTGGAAGAGTTGATCGACCGACTCATGATCTTCGACCGGACCGTCGCCATCGTGCCGGCCCGCGCCGACCGCCAGGACGCCCTCGAGATCCGGCAGCCCGCACTGATCGAGTACCTCGCCAAGGTGTTCGAGCAGCAGTGGCAGCAAGCGACGCCGCTCTACGACGAGGTGCCGTACCCGCCGTCCAGCCACGGCATCACGGGCGTGCAGCGCTCCATCGCCCGGCTCCTCATCGAGGGCCACGTGGACGAGGCGATCGCGCGCAGGCTCGGCATGAACGTCCGCACCTGCCGGGCCCACATAGCCAAGATCGCCGCGGCTCTCGGCAGCGGAAGCCGGGCCCAGCTGGGCTACCTCATCGCCCAGTCCGGCCTGCTCGACCAGGACAGACCCACATGACCACCGCGCCCCGCCCGCACGCGCACGGCCCCGACGAACTCTGCGAGGCGGGTTCGACCCTGTACGCCCGCGCCCTGCGCGAAGGACGCGTGGCGCACCGGGACGCCGACACCGCCCCCTGTCTGCTCGACTTCGGCCTGCTGCACCCGGACGTCGACGACATGCGCTGGCTGCGCCCCACGGCACCGGCCGTCGCCCTGACCCAGCTCCTGCGCCGCATCGAGGACGACGTCGCCCGCAGGCGCCGCCGCGAGGAGAAGCTGACCGCGCTCTTCGAGCACCTGATGGCGGTGGACGCGGGCCGGCTCCCGAGCTCCGGAGCGCCCGAACTCGTCGTCCTCGAAGGCTTCGAGCGCATCAACACCGCCATCGACGACGCGATGCTCGAAGCCACCGACCAGCTGCTCACCGTCCAGCCCGGCGGCGCCCGCTCCCCGGAGATCCTGGCCGACGCCCTGCCCCGCGAGCAGGACGTGCTCTCCCGCGGCTGCCGCATGCGCACGCTCTACCAGCACACCACCCGGCACTCCCTGCCCGCGCTCGCCCACTACGAACAGCTCGACGGCGACGTGGAGGTCCGCACGCTGAACGAGGTCACCGAGCGCATGGTCGTCGTCGACCACGCCGTGGCCTTCATCCCGGCGAGCAGGGACCGCACGGTCGCCCTGGAGATACGCCAGCCCGCCATCGTCGACTTCCTCATCACCACCTTCGAGCGCCTGTGGCACCTGGCGACCCCGATGTACCCGCACCCCGCGCAGCTCCCCTCCGAGAACGGCGTCACCACCCGCCAGCGCGCCATCGCGGAGCTCCTCATCGAGGGCCTCACGGACAGCGAGATAGCCGCCCGGCTCGGCATGAACGTCCGCACCGCCCGCGAGCACATCGCCAAGCTCGCCGCGATCCTCGGCAGCGGCAGCCGCGCCCAACTCGGCTATCTGATCGGCCAGTCCGGCATCGTCGACCAGCGGCAGTAGGCGCGGCACGGTACGGCCCGGCGGCTAGTGGTAGATGGCCCGCTGCAGCGGCAGGCCGAGGGCCAGGAGCGCCTCGCGCACCACGCGCTCCCCGTTCAGGCCGTCCGCGCCCAGGTCGAGGACGGCCGTCTGTTCCCAGCGCACCGACGACGGGCGGCCCATCGTCACGCGCCAGGACGGCGCGCGGGCGTCCCGCGTGCTGCCGGTGCAGGCGATGTTGAGGACGCGCACGACGGACACCTTGGCGACGACCTGGAGGGGGAAGTCGCCGACGAGGTGCTGGCGGTCCACGACCCAGGTGACGGGGTAGCCGCGGCCGTTGAGGTCACCGGCGATGGTGTGCACCACCGGGGCGAGGCGGGCGGGAGCGAGGGGGGCGGCCTGGTCGGGGGCCGTGGTGCGGTCCTTCATCTCGCTGCTCTCATCCATACGTTCACGACGTGGGGAGCGGGTCGAAGAGCAGGACCACATGGCGTGACCCGCGGGAGCTCGCCGGTTCCGAGACGACCATCGTGATGAGGCCGGGGCCCTTCCTGGGGTGGTACAGCGGGCGTACGTCACCGTCGGGATGGATGTAGACCTCGGTGCTGCGCTCGTAGATGGGGCCCGCGTATTTGTCGCGGGTGATGTCCCGGTGCAGTCGGGCGAGTGAGCGGTTTTCCGGGTTCTGTATGTGGGCGAGTCTGACCTGGTTGAGCAGACCGGGCGCCCACCGCGTTTCCCAGTCGGTCAGAATGTGGTCGCGGGCCTCGTCGGAGAGCGCCATCCAGCGCATCGTGTTCTCGGGCACGCCGTTCTCGAAGACATCGGCGAACGGCTGGTTGTGGGCCACGAGATCCCACTGGACGTTATTGACGTACGCGATTTCCCGCTGGCCGTTCACGGCGCGCTGCCAGGCGGCCGCCGCGGCCATCGTGACGCCGCCGCTCGGGTCCAGGGCGTGCGGCGGCCGCTGGCCGAGACAGAGCAGGTAGACCTGCGTGAACTCGTCCTCGGTCATGCGCAGGATGCGGCCCACCTGACGCAGATAGTCGTCGCGCGGCAGCATTTTGCCGCTTTCGAAGCGATGGTACGTACCGACCGCACGGTTCATCAGGATGTCCATGTCGGACTGGGCGAGCCCCGAAACCCGCGGTCCTGGGCGGCCCGAGGGCTGGGCGTGGAGACCCACCTCCTCCGGGGCGATTCTGGAGCGCAGTCGTCTCAGTATTCGGCGAAGTCCGTCCTCGTCCACGGTCCTTGCACCCCTTCCCCCTCGCGTTCCCCCCTCGCGCGTGATCGCGGCACGTCACCGGCACGGTGCCAGCACCATAAACCCAGAAGAGTCGGTGACCAACAGATCGTAATCACGCCGCACTTCAGGACCCGGGCCCGCCGCGTCAGCCCCAGCGCACCGGCGACGCCGCCCCGCACATCCCCGGGCCGACCCCGAGCAGCAGCCCCCGCGCGCCCACGGGCGGCGGGTCGTCGTACGTACGGGCGAGGACCCGCAGCACCGCGGAACCGCCGGTGTCGCCGTCCTCGGCGAGGGTCGCGCGGGCGTGCCGCAGCGCGGCGTTCGGGCACAGGCCCGAGTCGACGACCGCGTCGAGGTAGTGCGGGCCGCCGGGGTGGACCAGGGCGAAGTCGAGCGGCTCGGCGCCCTGCCGCCAGGGCAGCCGGGCGAGGACGCAGGCGACCGCCTTCGCGGCGTCCTGCGGCGCGTCGAAGTGGAAGCCCTCCTCGTGGGCGCGCAGTTGGTGGTCGATGTCGGCGCCGGGGTGGACGTAGCTCCAGCCGTCCTCGACGAACAGGCCGGGCCGGGTGAGCGGCTCCGCGCTGACGACGGCCGCGGCGGCGCCGTCGGCGAGCAGGAGCCGGTGCAGCATGGAGTTGAGGTGGTCGTTGCCGCGCGCGTGGGCCGCTCCGAGCACGTCGACGCCGACGACCAGGAGCGGGCGGCCCGGCCGGACGAGGGCGGCGGCGAGGCCGATGGCGTGCGCGCCGCCGGTGGTGGCCAGCGGCATCCGGGCGGCCTCGCCCGGGATGCCGAGGGCGTCCACGAGGTGGGTGTCGTGGCCGGGGGCGGCGACGCCGCGGCCCTGGAACGTGAGGATCCCGCCGAGGTCGTCGGCGCTGATGCCCGCCTCCTTCAGCGCCGCGAGGCCCGCCCGCTCGGCGAGCTCCGCGGCCTCGGCGAAGACGACCTCGGCCCGCAGCGCGCACAGCTCGGGATCCGCGTCGGCGGGCACGGTCCTGCCGGAGTCCGTGTCCGCGTACGGCCCGGAGGGCGGCGCGTACGCATCCGGCGGTACGCCCACCTCGGCGCCCGGCGCCCTGACGTACCGCCGCCGCTGTCCCGCCATGTCCCGCGCGGCCGCGAGGAAGGCCCGCAGCTGCGGGTGGCGCGGCCAGGTGCGCGCGATGTGGTCCGCCAGCTGCTCCACGGTGACTTCATGCCGGGCGTTGGCCGTCCCTGGGCGACTGACGTACGCCATCGGGCTAAGCGGGGGTGGAGACGTGCCGCTGGTCGTACGCCCAGCGCGCCGCGTGGCTCGCGAGGGCCGCCATGTCGGGGGGCGCGCCGGTCGCGGCGAGGTGGTGGTACTCGATGAAGGTCAGCATCACGACCCGCTCCGGCGCGCCCAGGTGCGGGTGGAATCCGCCCGCCAGGATGGAGTCGGCGGCCTCGTAGGCGCCCTGGCCCCGCGCGTGCCGCTCGTGGATCAGGCCTTCCAGCTCCCGCAGGTACGCGATGTGGGCGCGCAGGCCGTCCGGTCCGATGACGGCGCCGTGCCCGGGGACGATCCGGTCGGCGTCGAGGGCGAGGACCGTCTCGCAGGCCCGCACCACCTCGGCGAGCGGCCCCTCCCAGTGCACCGGGTGGTCGTCGGGGAAGACGACGTCGCCCGCCGCCACCACGCCCTGCCCCGGCAGGTGCACGACGAGGTCCCCCGCGGTGTGCGCGGGCCCCACCTCGACGAGCCGGACGTCGACGTCGCCGACCCGCAGGTCGTACGAGCCGCTGAAGGTCGCCGTCGGCGGGACCACCGTGACGTCGGAGTAGTCGTAGGCGCCGAAGCGCTCGCGGGCGTACCAGCCGAGCGGGTCGGCCGGGTCGCTCGCGTGCACCAGGTACTGCATCTGCTGCGGCGTGATCTCGTGGCAGTGCCGCTCCAGGCTGGCGCGCGTGCTGATGATCTCGGCGCCGGGGAAGAACGAATTGCCGTAGCAGTGGTCGCCGTTGGCGTGCGTGTTGACGACCGTGCGCACCTGTGTCCCCTCGGGCAGCACGCGTGCGGCCGCCGCGATGAGCGCGCGGGTCATGCGCGCGTCGTACGGCGTGTCCACGAGCGCCGCTTCGTCGCGCGAGCCGATGAGGAGACAGTTGGCGAGGCCCCACGCTCCGGCGGCGCCGCGCGGCGCCCACAGGTACAGGCCGTCGTCGGACAGGACGGTGAGGTCCACGGGAAGGTCCATGACCGTATCTTCCTCGGCGACCGCGCCTTCACCGACTGTGGTGAACACCACACGTGGGGTGGCGGAGCGCCGCCGTGACGGGTCCTGGCGGCCCCGACTGCGGCCCGCCACCGACGACATACGGGACGACTGCCCTCAACTGCCCTGCTACACAGTCCAATTGACGCATCGTCGGCTCCGAGAGCGAGCCGGCGGCATGATTGATCGTTGAATATCTGGAGCGGAATTACTAGAGATAAATTCCCATCCGAAAAGGCGGGTTGCCGACGCCAGAATGGGAAGCTGGGGGACGCCCGGCCCCTTGGCGCCGCCTTGATATCAGATGCCGCGTTGACAAGGATGACCCTTCACGCGTGGCGTCCGACCGTCGTCACGCGCGCGATCACTGCAGGCGAGCCGGGCAGGGGGAGCAGGTGCAGGACGTAGTGGCGCCCGCTGGGGGGCACGCGCCGCACGAACCAGGGGATCTGTGCGACACGGGCCGCGAGGTGTACGCGCGGGCCCTTCAAGAGGGCCGGATACGCCGCGAGTCCGCCGCCGCGGCGCCGTGTCTGGTCGAGTCGGGCCTGTTGTGCCCGGAACGCCCGGACCACGCCGAGCAGGACGGCGGTGCGTGGCTGCGGCCCACCGCCCCGGTGGTCGGCATCGCCCGGCTCCTGGAGGACATCGAGCGGCGCGTCGCCCAGCGCCGCAGCCGCGCGGCCCGCCTCGCCGACGCCTTCGAGCCGTTCCTGAGCCTGGAGCCCGACCGGCCCCCGGACCTGACGGCGGCGGGCGTCACGGTGCTCCAGGGGATGCCCCGCATCCGGCACGCGGTGTGCCAGGCCCTCGCCTCGGCGTCCCGCGAGGTCCTCGGCATCCATCCGCGCGACGCCTTCCGGCCGCGGCTGCTGCCGCACGACGAGCCCTGGCGCCTGGCGGAGTTCGCCGCCCGCGGCGGGCACATCCGCGCGCTCGCCCGGCCGCAGGAAGTCGGCGGGGAGCTGCCCGCGCTCGCGCACCCCGTCGCCGGGTCGCTGGTCGAGTGCGAGGTCCGCACGCTCGACGACATCCCCGAGTGCCTGCTGGTCTTCGACCGGGACGTGGCGCTCTTCCCCGCCGTCGCGACCGGCGAGATCGCCTTCGAGGTCCGCTCCCCCGCCCTGGTCAACTATGCGGTGACGGCCTTCGACGTGCTGTGGCGGCTCGCCGACCCGCTGTACCGCAGGCACACGCCGCGCCTGTCCGCCCAGGCCTTCCCGCCCGTCCAGCGGGCGATCGCCCGCCTGCTCACGGAGGGGCTCAGCGACTCGGAGGTCGCCGGGCGCCTCGGCATGAACGTCCGCACCGTCCGCGTGCACATCGCGAAGCTCAGCTCCACCCTGGGCGGCCACAGCCGGGCCCAGCTCGGCTATCTCATCGGGCGGTCGGGGATTCTGGAGCAGAACCCGTAGCCGGCCGCGAGGCCCGCTGCGAGGCCCCCCGCGACGCCTCTTCCTGCGTCACTCCTTACGTCACCGCCCGGTCCCGACGACGGGCAGTTCCAACGGGGAGGAAACACCACACCATGTCCTTGGAGAAACACAGACCGGACGAACTCGGACTGGACGAGCACCAGCCCCACGGAAGGGACACCCTGTGCGCGGCGGGCTCCGTCCTCTACGGCCGGGCGCTGCGCGAGGGCCGCCTGCACGCGCGGGACGCCGAACCGCTCCCCTGCCTCGTCGACCACGGCCTGCTGCACCCGGACGTCGACGACATGCAGTGGCTGCTGCCCAGCGAGCCCGCGGCCCTCCTGGGCCGGCTGCTGCGGAGCGTCGAGGACGAAGTGGCGTACGAGCGGCGGCGCGAGGCGGACCTCGCGCGGGCCTTCCAGCCCCTCCTCGCGCTCGGCGCCGACCGCTCCAGCGCCCCGCCGCCCACGCCCACGCGGCGGCAGGGCGCCCTCACCACGCTCACGGGCCTGCCCGGCATCACGGCCGCCATCGAGCGGGCCGTGTCGGACTGCACGCGGGAGGTCCTCACCATCCAGCCGGGCGGCTTCCGCCCCATCTCGGACCTCGGCGCCACACCGCCCCGCGAACAGGCCCTGCTCTCCCGCGGCTGCCGCATGCGCACGCTGTACCAGCACACCACCCGGCACGCCTTCCCCGTCATCGCGCACTTCGAACGCCTTGAGGGCGACGTCGAGGTGCGGACCCTGAGCGAAGTCACGGAGCAGCTCGTGGTCTTCGACCGCGCGGTGGCGTTCATCCCGGCCGACCGGCACTTCACGGTGGCGCTGCAGATCCGCGCGCCCGCCCTCGTCGGCTATCTGGGCGGCCTCTTCGACCGGCTGTGGCGCCTGGCCACGCCCATGTTCCCGGAGGCCGCGCCGCAGCCCGTGCGCAACGGCGTCACCGCGCGGCAGCGCGCCATCGCCGAGCTCCTCACCGAGGGCCTCACCGACGCGGACATCGCCGACCGGCTCGGCATGAACGTACGCACCGTCCGCGCCCACATCGCCAAGCTGTCCACGCTCCTCGGCAGCAGCAGCCGCACCCAGCTCGGCTACCTCATCGGCCGGTCGGGCATCCTGCGCCACAGTGGCTGAACCGTGCCGTTCCGGTGCCGTTCCCGTGCCGTTTCCGTGCGGAGACTTCCGGACAGCAAATGATCGAAGGTCCGGACTTAACGGGCTTTGCCCCTGCCTCCGCCCCTTGCACCGCAACAAGATGACGGTAGCGGAGCGTGGGCGCCACGTTGCATCGTGGTGACGGCAGCGGGGAACGGCCCAGTCCCACTTCCGGTACTGGAACCGGCCCGGTTCCCGCTTCCATGTGGCTCTGTTGTGGTCTCCCCCCGCAGAGTCGCGCTTCCCTAAGGTCGCCCCGGCCCGACTGCGCCCCGTGGTCGGCCGGGGCGCTCAGGGCTCGGCGCCCCGGGCCCCCGGGAGACGTGGGGGTCCCGGCGGGGTCCGGGGCTCGCCGGGATTCAGGCGCCGTCGCCGACCCATGCGGCGAGCAGCCGCTCCCGCTCCACCCTGCGCGGGCTGCCGCCCTCGTGGCCGCGGCCCCACTCGGCCATCGCCGAGAGCGTGGTCAGCATGGTGGCGGCCCCTTCGGTGAGCCGGGTCAGCAGCGCCCGGGACAGGTCGTACTCCCGCTGCGAGTAGCCGGTCGCGGTGGCGACGTACGCCGTCAGCTCGGCCTCCTCGTCGGCGGTCTCCACGCACACCGTCATCGACGGCGCGTCCTCGCCGCCGCCGAGGCCCACCGTGAGCGCCATGTCGACGACCATGCCGACCTGCCGCTTCAGGGACTTCACCGGCACGTCCTCGACCGTCAGGGCGCGCACGTCGTCCCACAGCCACAGGCCCTCCTGCTTGTGCCCGAGCCCGGCGACGCCCTCGGGCGTCAGCCGCACCCCGGGGGCGAGCCCCGAGGGCTTCGAGCCCACGTACACATCGCCTTCGGCGATCCAGAACAGCCCCACCATGGCCATGGAGATCCAGCTTTCCCGCGATACACGAACACAACAGCCTGCCAACTATAGGAAGAGGCCGGGCGGTTCCGTACGCGGACTTCCTTCGCGTACGGAACCACCCGGCCTCGACAAGCGCCGCGCGCCCCGCGCTGCTGCTCGGGGCGCTACTGCTCGGGCGACCTCTTGGGGCGCCACACCACGAGCGCGCTGGCCTGCTGCACGTCCTGGTACGGGACCAGGTCGCGGCGGTACGAGGCGTGCACCGCCGCTTCACGTTGCTGCATGGCGACGGCGGCTCCCTCCACGGCCGCGGAGAGCTCCGCGACGCGTGACTGAAGCGCCGCGACCTGGTTCTCCAGCTCGATGATGCGCTTGATCCCGGCGAGGTTGATGCCCTCCTCCTGGGAGAGCTGCTGGACCGTGCGGAGCAGCTCGATGTCCCGGGCCGAGTACCGGCGGCCCCGGCCCGCGGTGCGGTCCGGGGAGACCAGGCCCAGGCGGTCGTACTGGCGCAGGGTCTGCGGGTGGAGACCGGAGAGCTGGGCCGCCACCGAGATGACGTACACCGGGGTCTCGTCCGTCAGTTGATACGGGTTGCGTCGGCGGCCGTCCCGCTCCATGAGGTCACGCTCCCTTCGCGGCCTTGAACAGTTCTGCCCGCGGATCGGTGTCCGCAGTCGCCTTCCGGTACGCCTCCAGGGCTTCCTGCGCCGCGGGCGTGAGGCTCGTCGGCACCGTGACCTCGACGGTCACCAGGAGGTCGGCGGGCGTGCCGTCCTTGCGGGCGGGGCCCTTGCCGCGGACCCGCATGGTGCGGCCGTTCGGCGTGCCGGGCGGCAGCTTGAGGGTGACCGGGGCGGCCCCGAGCGTGGGCACCTTGACCTCGCCGCCGAGCGCCGCTTCCGCGTACGTCACCGGCACCGTGACCGTGAGGTTCTCGCCCTTGCGGCCGAAGACCGGGTGGGCGTCCACATGCACCACCACGTACAGGTCACCGGCGGGGCCGCCCCGTTCGCCGGGGGCGCCCTTGCCGCGGAGCCGGATGCGCTGGCCGTCGCTGACGCCCGCGGGAATGCGCACCTGCATCGTCCGCGACGACTTGGCGCGGCCGCTGCCGTGGCACACCTCGCAGGGGGTCTCGGCGATCAGGCCGCGGCCCTTGCAGTCCACGCACGGGTCGGTGAGGGAGAAGCCTCCGCCGCCGCCCCGCGAGACCTGGCCGGTGCCGACGCAGGTCGGGCACACGCGCGGCGTGCCGTTCTTGTCACCCGTGCCCGAGCACGCCTTGCAGGGGGCCTGGGAGGACATGCGCAGCGGAACCGTCGCGCCCTCCACCGCCTCCGTGAAGCTCAGCGTGACCTCGGACTCGATGTCCTGGCCGCGGCGCGGCTGCGTACGCGTCCCCGTGGTCGCGCCACCGCGGTTGAACAGGCCCCCGAAGACGTCACCGAGCCCGCCGCCGAAGCCGCCGGCGCCCGCTCCACCGCCGCCCGGGGCGCCGCCTCCGAAGAGGTCGCCCAGGTCGAAGTTGAACGTGCCGCCGCCGGGGCCTCCCGGGCCCGGCCTGAACCCGCCGTTGCCGAAGAGGGCGCGCGCCTCGTCGTACTCCTTGCGCTTCTTCGGGTCGCCGAGGACGTCGTTCGCCTCGGAGATCTCCTTGAAGCGCTCCTCGGCCTTCGCGTTGCCCTTGTTGGCGTCCGGGTGGTTCTCGCGGGCGAGCTTCCGGTACGCCTTCTTGATCTCGGCTTCGGTGGCGTCCTTGGGGACGCCGAGGACCTTGTAGTAGTCCTTCTCGATGAAGTCCTTCGTGCTCATCCCCGACGTCCCTCCTTCCTCGTCGTCGAGACGTCAGCCCTCGTCCGGGCCACCGCTCTCCTTGTCCTTGGCCTCGTCCGTGCCCTGGGCGGACGCGGGCTGCTCGCCCTCGCCCTCCGCGGCGTCGGACTTCACCGTCTGCGCGCCCGGCTGCGGCTCGGCCACCGCCACGCGCGCGGGGCGGACGACCCGCTCGCCGATGCGATACCCCGGCTGGAGAATCGCGACGCACGTCGTCTCCGTCACATCCGGAGCGTACGAGTGCATCAGGGCCTCGTGGATCGTCGGGTCGAAGGGCTCACCCTCCTTGCCGAACTGCTGCAGACCCATCTTGGCGACGACGGTCTCGAGCGCTTCGGCGACCGACTTGAAGCCGCCGACGAGCTCGCCGTGGTCACGGGCGCGGCCGACGTCGTCGAGCGTCGGCAGGAGCTCGGTCAGGAGGTTCGCCGCGGCGATCTCCTTCACGGTCACCTTGTCGCGCTCCACGCGGCGGCGGTAGTTCTGGTACTCGGCCTGCAGCCGCTGGAGGTCGGCGGTGCGCTCGCTGAGCGCCTTCTGTGCCTGGTCCAGCTGGGCGGTCAGGCCCGCCGTCTGTGCACTTGCGTCCCCGGCCGGGGCCGCCGGGCCCTCCTTCGCGGAGGGCTCGGCGGCCTTCGGCGCCGCTTCGTCAGGGGTGGCGCCGGAGGGGACGTCGGACTTCTCGGCGTCGTCGCCGAAGCCCGGGGTCTCCTCCGTCATCAGGCAGCGCCGCCCTTCGCGTCACCGGGCTTCTCGTCGTCGACGATCTCGGCGTCCACGACGTCGTCGTCCTTCGACATGTTCGGAGCCTCGGCGCCCGGGGCCGCGCCCTCGGCGCCGGGGGCGCCCTGCGCCGCCTGCGCGTCGGCGTACATCGCCTGGCCGAGCTTCTGGGAGACGGCCGCGACCTTCTCCGTGGCCGTGCGGATCTCGGCCGAGTCGTCGCCCTTGAGCTTCTCCTTCAGCTCGGCGACGGCGGTCTCGACCTCGGTCTTGACCTCGGCCGGGACCTTGTCCTCGTTGTCCTTGAGGAACTTCTCGGTCTGGTAGACCAGCTGCTCGCCCTGGTTGCGGGACTCGGCGGCCTCGCGGCGCTTGTGGTCCTCGTCCGCGTACTTCTCGGCCTCCTCGCGCATGCGGTCGACCTCGTCCTTCGGCAGCGAGGAGCCGCCGGTGACGGTCATCTTCTGCTCCTTGCCCGTGCCCAGGTCCTTCGCGGTCACGTGCATGATGCCGTTGGCGTCGATGTCGAAGGAGACCTCGATCTGCGGCACGCCGCGCGGGGCCGGCGGCAGACCGGTCAGCTCGAACATCCCGAGCTTCTTGTTGTACGCCGCGATCTCGCGCTCGCCCTGGTAGACCTGGATCTGCACGGACGGCTGGTTGTCCTCGGCGGTGGTGAAGATCTCGGACCGCTTGGTCGGGATCGTCGTGTTCCGCTCGATGAGCTTCGTCATGATGCCGCCCTTGGTCTCGATGCCGAGGGACAGCGGGGTGACGTCGAGGAGCAGGACGTCCTTGACCTCGCCCTTGAGGACGCCGGCCTGGAGCGAGGCGCCGATGGCGACGACCTCGTCCGGGTTCACACCCTTGTTGGCCTCCTTGCCGCCGGTCAGCTCCTTGACGAGCTCGGCGACGGCGGGCATGCGGGTGGAGCCACCGACGAGAACGACGTGGTCGATCTCGGAGAGCTGGATGCCCGCGTCCTTGATGACGTTGTGGAACGGCGTCTTGCAGCGCTCCAGGAGGTCGGACGTGAGCTGCTGGAACTGGGCGCGCGTGAGCTTCTCGTCCAGGTGCAGCGGGCCCTCGGCGGAGGCCGTGATGTAGGGCAGGTTGATCGTGGTCTCCGTGGAGGAGGACAGCTCGATCTTCGCCTTCTCGGCGGCCTCGCGCAGGCGCTGGAGCGCCATCTTGTCCTTGGAGAGGTCCACGCCGTGGCCGTTGTTGAACTGCTTGACCAGGTAGTCGACGACGCGCTGGTCCCAGTCGTCACCACCGAGGTGGTTGTCGCCGTTGGTGGCCTTCACCTCGACGACGCCGTCGCCGATCTCGAGCAGCGAGACGTCGAAGGTGCCGCCGCCGAGGTCGAAGACGAGAATGGTCTGGTCGTCCTTGTCGAGGCCGTAGGCCAGGGCGGCCGCAGTCGGCTCGTTGACAATACGCAGGACGTTCAGACCGGCGATCTCGCCGGCCTCCTTGGTGGCCTGGCGCTCGGAGTCGTTGAAGTACGCCGGGACGGTGATGACCGCGTCCGTGACCTTCTCGCCCAGGTACGCCTCGGCGTCGCGCTTCAGCTTCTGCAGGATGAAGGCGCTGATCTGCTGGGGGTTGAAGTTCTTCTCGTCGATGTCGACCTTCCAGTCCGTGCCCATGTGGCGCTTCACGGAGCGGATGGTCCTGTCGACGTTCGTCACGGCCTGGCGCTTGGCGACCTCGCCTACCAGCACCTCGCCGTTCTTCGCGAAGGCGACGACGGACGGCGTGGTCCTGGCGCCTTCGGCGTTGGTGATGACGGTGGGCTCGCCGCCCTCAAGAACGCTGACGACGGAGTTAGTCGTGCCCAGGTCGATGCCGACCGCACGTGCCATTTCGATTCCTCCAGATGACTTCTTGAGTGGAACTGGCTCAAGGATGCCTCACGGGTTCCCTCGAGTCAACAGAGCTGAGTCAGGTCGACTCAACTCTTATCCATCCCTTACGCGCAACCCAAACCCTCGCGGGTGCGCCCCAGACCCGCCCCTTCCCGAACCAGGGGGCTGCACCCCCTGGCACCCCCGCTCATCGCCGCTCCGCGGCTCGCCCTCAAACGCCGGGCGGGCTGAAATCTTCGCCGCTGCCAGCTGCTATCTGCGGGGCGGGTGGGGGCTTTTAGCCCGTCCGGCGTTTGAGGACGAGCGCGCAGCGCGG
>NZ_JBHYJH010000137.1:0-27237 GCF_042740445.1 Streptomyces sp. NPDC059003
CGTGAGGGCTGTTCGCCATCGGCGTCTGCGGGCCCCGCAGACGCCGATGGCGGCCAAGCCCCACCAGAGGCGTTCGCCTCGCGTGAGGGCAGAAACGGGCGGGCGGGTGGGAAAGCCGGTGGGCGGCCTAGGCGATGTGTTCCTCGGCGTCGAGGTCCTGCTGGTAGCGGTCGCGGAAGCCGCGCAGGTAGGGGCGCAGGGTGCTCTCGGTGAGCGGGCCGCCCGCCTGGCCCGTCACGCCGTACAGGTCCATCAGGTACAGGCTGAACTGGCGGGCGTTGGGGTAGTCGCCCAGCTCGCTCACGTACTTGCGGAAGGCGTTGAAGTACGCCTCCTCGCGGGTCATGTCGTCGGGCAGGCCCGGGCCGTCGGCCTCCGCCGCCGGTTCCGGCAGCGGTTCGGGTTCCGGCTGCGCTTGCTGCTGGGGCTGGGGCTGGGGTGCCGCGCCCTGGGCGGGGTTCTGCTCCTCGCGCGGGTTCGGGATGAAGTGGGCGTTCGCCAGCGGGCGGGTGCGGCCCGGGCCCGACGGGACGCGGAACTCGGGGGAGTCGGGCGCCATGTGGTGCGGGGCCTCGGCCTGCTCCGCGTACGCCTGCTGCTCGTACGTCTCGTACGCCTCGTGGTCCTGGTGCTCCTCGTACCACTCGTCGTACGGCGCTTCCGGGGCGTACGACACCGGGGCCTGGCCCTGCGGGTGCGGGGCGTTCTGGGTCGCGAACCAGGGGCTGGAGTGGTCGACGGGGACCGCTTCCTGCTCGGGCTCCGGGGCGGGGGGTTCGGCCTCGGCCTCGGCCTTGCGCAGGGGCGCGGGCGTGGGCGCGGACTCGGCGGGCTCCGGCGTGGGTGCGGCGGTCAGCTCCGGCTGCTGGGGCGCGGCCGGAGCCGGGGGCAGGACGGGCGGTTCGATGCCCGCGGCGGCGAGCCCCGCGGGGGCGGTCTCGGTGAGCGGCACGCCGAACCGGGCGAGGCGCAGGGGCATCAGGGACTCGACGGGGGCCTTGCTGCGCCAGCGGCGGCCGAAGCGGGAGCGCAGGCGCGCCTGGTAGACGAGCCGCTCCTGTTCCAGCTTGATGACCTGGTCGTAGGAGCGCAGCTCCCACAGCTTCATGCGCCGCCACAGGCGGAACGTGGGGACGGGGGAGAGCAGCCAGCGCGTGATGCGCACGCCCTCCATGTGCTTGTCGGCCGTGATGTCGGCGATCCGGCCGATGGCGTGCCGCGCGGCCTCGACGGCGACGACGAACAGGATGGGGATCACGGCGTGCATGCCCATGCCCAGCGGGTCGTCGGACGAGGCGCTGTTGAACGCGATCGTGGCCGCCGTGAGCAGCCACGCCGTCTGGCGCAGCAGCGGGAAGGGGATGCGGAGCCAGGTCAGCAGGAGGTCGAGGGCGAGCAGGACGCAGATGCCCGCGTCGATGCCGATGGGGAAGAAGTACGAGAAGTCGCCGAAGCCCTTCTTCTCGGCCAGCTCGCGCACGGCCGCGTACGATCCCGCGAAGCCGATTCCGGCGATGACGAGCGCACCGAAGATGACGACGCCGATGAGTATCCGGTGCGTCCGTGTCAGCTGCATCGCGGCCACCCGCGAACCCCTCCCTGTTCGGTGTGTTGCGAGCGATCCTGGCACACCTGTGCGGGAGCGTGTGGCCCGGTACGGCCGGGGAGCTGTCCAACTGGTCTGTCGACGGGGTCTGCTGCGCCGCGCGGGCCTCGGGGCCCGTCCCGCTGCTGTTGCGATGTCGTAGCACTTGTGCGGAACGCTTTTGCTCGGCGGGGTCTCTCCATGTCCGTACGGCTGTACCCCCTTGAGAGGAGTTGTTCTGCATGGTGCGTCGCTTGCATGTTCTGCTGCTGACCGCCCTGGCGCTGGTCGCGGGCACGGTGATGTCGTCCACTCCGGCCTCCGCCGTCATCGGCGGGTCCAAGAGCACCTACGGCCCGTGGGCCGTGCGCATGCTCGTCGACGGCAAACCGGCGTGCACCGGCACAGCCGTCAGCCGCCAGTGGATCCTCACCGCCTCGCACTGCTTCTACGAGCAGGCACAGCCGGTCGCCGACAAGCGGATCTCGTTCCGGGTGGGCAACCTCGACATGCGCAGGGGCACCACGGTCCGCCCCATCCCCCGCAAGCGCGTGGGCAGCGCGCACGCCGACATGATGCTCATCAAGGTCGCGCCGATGAACGTCCCCACGGCACGCCTGTCCAAGGTCGGCGTCAAGCGCGGCCAGCTGGTGCGGCAGTACGGGTGGGGCGCCACCTGCACCACCGATGAGAGCGCCTGCCAGTCTCCCGTCCTCAAGCAGTCGAAGCTGAAGGTCGTCAAGCCGAACGACCCGCTGTGCGCGGGCCACACCGCACCGGGCGGCCCCGACTTCTGCATGAAGAAGGTGTCCGGGATTCCCGCCGGGGGCGACTCCGGAGGCCCGGTCATGACCATCGGCCCGCGGGGCACCGAAACCCTCATCGGCGTCTTCAACGGCTCCGACCGGGAGAAGAGCGCCGAGGCCGGAGAGGTGTCCCAGCAGCTCTCCTGGATCCGCTCGGTCATCCGCCGATAGCGTCCGCGCGACCAGCCGCCGGGGCCCTCGTCCGCTCGCCCTTCACCCTCCCGGACCGCCTCACATTCTTAAGGACACCCGCCATGCCCGAGACATCCCCTTCCGTGATCCGGCCGCCGCGTCGCTGGGCCACGGGGCTCGCCGTGGCCGGCACGGCCCTCGTCCTCGCCGCCCCGGTCCCGGCGGCGGCCGCGACCGGCCAGGCACCCGCGGCCGACGCCCGCAAGCCCCGCGCCGCCGCGGCCGACCCGGTCTCCGTCCTGAAGTACACCGCCCGGGAGCGCAAGGACGCCCTCGCCTACTGGACGCCCACCCGCATGAAGAACGTCGGCAAGTCCGTCGACCTCGGCCCGACCGGGCCGAAGGCCAAGCCGTGGCGGGGCACCACGCTGAAGACCGTGGGACGGCTGTTCTTCGTCAACGCCAACGGCGCCGACACCTGGTGCACGGCCACCGCCGTGAAGAGCGCCAACCGCTCCGCCGTGATCACCGCGGCCCACTGCGTACGCCGCGGCTCGTCCCCCTTCAACACCAACACCGCGATGGTCTTCGCCCCCGGCTACAGCAAGGGCAAGAAGCCGTACGGCGTCTTCGCGGTCCGCTCCGCCGCGACCCCGCGCACCTGGGAGAAGGACTCCGTCAACGACATGTCCGCGCTGGCCGTCGACGCCGACAAGCGCGGCCGTAGGCTCACCGACGTCGTGGGCGGCCGGCCCATCGCCTTCAACCGGCCCGTCGGCGGCGCCATTTCCGCGTTCGGCTACTCCGCGACGCGCCCGCAGCGCGGCGAGGAACTCCTGCACTGCGTCGGCACGGCCAAGAAGGAGCACGGCCAGCAGTTCATCCCCTGCGACATGAGCGGCGGCTCCAGCGGCGGCCCGTGGCTGGCCGACTTCGACGCCGCCACCGGCAAGGGCGTCCTGGTCTCGGTCAACAGCTCCCTCGACTCCCTGACGCCGACCAAGATGTACGGAGAGCTGTTCAAGACCACCGCCAAGAAGGTGTACGACCGGGCTCAGCACGCCTGACGTCGGGTGGTCAACGTCCGTTGTTCTAGGGCGCGTTGGTGAACGAGCGGCGGTACGAGCGCGGCGGCACCCCCCGGCGGCGTACGAACTGTTCGCGCAGGACCGCCGCGCTGCCGTACCCGACCCGGTGGGCGATCTCCTCGACCGGCAGGTCCGTGGTCTCCAGGAGCTCCTCGGCGCCGCTCAGCCGCAGGCTCCGCAGCCAGGCGCCCGGAGTGGTGCCGGTCGCGGCCGTGAAGCGGCGGGCGAAGGAGCGCTTGCTCATCATGGCGCGCCGGGCCAACTCCGCGACGGGCAGCGGTTCGTGGAGGTGCGCGCGGGCCCAGGCGAGCACCTCGGCGAGCCGCTCGTCCCGGCAGTCCTCGGGCACGGGCGCCGCCAGGTACTGCGCCTGCCCGCCGTCGCGGTGGGAGGGCAGCACCATGTCACGGGCGACGGCGTTGGCGAGCGCCGCCCCGTACTCCCGCCGCAGCAGATGAAGGCACATGTCGAAGCCCGCGGCGGCGCCCGCGCCCGTGATGACGGTGCCCTCGTCGACGTACAGGGCATCGGGATCGACGACGACGTCCGGGTGGCGCTCGGCCAGCAGCCCGGCGAACCGCCAGTGGGTGGTCGCCCGGCGGCCGTCGAGCAGCCCCGCGGCGGCGAGCGCGAACGCGCCGACGCAGTGGGCCGCGACCAGCGCGCCCCGCGCGTGCGCGGTGGCCAGCGCGTCGAGCACGGCGGGCGCGGGCGGCGTACGGAACCCGGCCCACGGCAGGGCGATCACCAGATCGGCGGCGGCCAGCCGGTCCAGGCCGTGGGCGACGGCGAGCGGCACGCCGACGTCGGTGGGGACCGGGCCCGGCCGCTCGGCGCACAGGGCGAAGTCGAAGCCGGGCAGCCCCTCGCCGTGCGGAGCGAACACCTCGGTCACGATGCCGACGGCGAGCAGGCCGGCTCCGGGCGGTACGTACGCGGCGACGTTCACGAAGGGCGGCACGCGCGCAGTCTGACACGCTCCGGCACGCGTGGCACGAATCCCGCGATCGTAGGCAGCGATGCCACTCGTGGGCGGCTGACCCGCTCGGAAGGATGGAGGGCATGACAGACGCACCGCTCGGCCGCAGCGCCGCATTCCAGATCCTGACCACCGGCTACGTGGGCTCCACCGGGCCCGGCGTCGCCGCGACCGTCTCCTACGTCGCCGACGCGGGCCGCCACGTCGTCTTCGACCCGGGCATGGTGCCGACCCGCGACCACATCCTCGCCCCGCTCGCGCGACTGGGCCTCGGCCCCGACGACATCACCGACGTCGTCCTCAGTCACCACCACCCGGACAACACGATGAACGCGGGCCTGTTCGCACAGGCCCGCGTTCATGACCACAAGGTGGAGTACCGGGGCGACCAGTGGCACAACCGGGACGCCGAGGGCTACGACCTCACGCCGTCCCTGCGGCTGATCCGCACCCCCGGACACAGCCCCGAGGACATCACGCTGCTCGCGGGCACGGACTCCGGCGTGGTGGCCTTCGCCGGCGACCTGTGGTGGCACGCGAACGGTCCTGCGGACGACCCCGTGGCCCCGGACCGTGCGCTGCTGCGCGCCTCCCGGCAGCGGGTGCTCGCCGTGGCGGACCTGATCGTGCCCGGCCATGGCGCCGCGTTCAGGGGCGACGAGAGCACGCCGCTCTAGGTGTGTTGTTCGGGCCGCGCGCTCCTCGGGCTACTCGCGCCGCTCGCCGCTCGGGCTACTCGCTCTTGGCCTTGGGGTTGGCTCCCTGGCCCGACTTGTCGGCGTCCTTGTCGCTGGACTCGTCGTCGGCCTTCGGCTTGTCGCCGGTCTTCGGCTTGTCCGAAGCGCCCGCGCCGCCCGCCTTGTTCGCGGCGACGACCGCCGCGGCGGCCTCCTTCGCGGCCTTCTGCGCGTCCTTGGCGAGGTCGGCGGCCTTCGGCTGGGCGTCGCCCGCGAGGCCCGCGCCGTTGTAGTCGACCGCGACGACGGCGTTCTCGACGCGCGTGACGAGGGTCTGGTTGTGGAAGGTCTCCTTGTCCTTCGTCAGCTGGTAGCTGACGAGGGTCGCCTGGTCGCCCGTGCCCGGCAGCGGCGTGGTCTTGACGGCCTTGGCGCCCTTGACCGCCTGGGCGTCCGCGACCTGCTTGGCGAAGTTGGTCTGCGCGCGCTTGGCACCGCTGCCGAGGGACTGGTCGGAGTCGAAGCGGTTCATGGAGACCCGCAGCCAGCGGAACTGGGAGCCGTCGACGCCGTTGTCGTCGAGGCTCTCCCAGGTGCAGTTGCCGCGCGTGGACACATCGTCCGACGTGCCGGTCTTGCCCGACTTGTCCTTGGCGGCGGGCACCAGGCCGCCGAGCGTCTTCTTCGAGAGCACGTCACAGGGCTCGGGAAGCTTGGCGAACGCGGCCTTCTCCACCGTCTCGGCCTGACCGCCCGCGCTCGCGGACGGCGACGCGGAGGACGTGGAGCCCGAGTCCTTCTTGGCGTCGTCCGAGCCGGAGCCGGAGTCGTCGCTGCTGCAGGCGGAGGCGAAGAGGATCACCGGTACGGCGGCCGCGCCCACAAGAACGCGGGTGAGTCGCTGTCGCTGTCGCTGTGCGGGTCGGTGCATGGTTCCTTCACTCGTGTTCGCTCGGGGCGTCCGGGCGGGCCGGGCCCGATGGGTCCGTTGGGCCACCGTACGCGGTGAGCGACGCGGGTGAACCGGGTTCCCGGCAGTCGCCTCCGGCCCGCGGCGGCCGTCAGCCGTCGAACCTGTCGGAGAGGTCGTCCGCCAGTTCGCGCGCGCTGTCCTGCATTTCCTTGGAGTCCGGGGCCTCGGTGCGGCGCGCGGGCTGCTCGTCGTACTCGACGGTCACGATGACGTTCGACGTGCGGAAGACCACAGTCACCGTGCGGTGGCGGGACGCCGACGCGGCGGTGGTGAGCACGTCGTCGAGGAAGGCCTCGTCGCCGAGGTCGTCCAGGGGGCGGGGTTCGAGTCCCGCGGGCGTTGCGTCGTCGCCGGAAGCGGATGGTTCGCCCGAATCATCCGACTCGTCCTCGCCCTTGTCACCGTCGTTGTCGTCGTCCTTGCCGCCGTCCTCGTCCTCGTCGTCCTTGGCGGCGCCGTCGCCCTTCTTGCCCTTGCCGGCCTTGGCCTCCGCGGAGGGGCCGCCCTGCGGCTTGGCGTCGCCGGAGGCCTCGTCGGACGCGCCCTTGGAGGCGGACGGGGAGGAGGAGTCACTGGGCTCGTCGGAGCCGGGCTCGGACTCCGTCGGCTCGGGGATGTCCGCGTCGCGCAGCTTCCTGCGGTACACCTCCTCGGCCCGGCTGTCGTCGCTGACCGCGCCGTCGTACGACACCACGCGCTCGAAGTCGACGAGCAGATGGTGCGTGGCGTCGGCCGACTCGACCTTCCAGCGGCAGCCCACGCGCCGGTCGGTGTCGTACGTCACCGTGGCGGCGCCCTCGTAGGCCTTCTCGCGCTGCGTGTCGTCCCCGATCTCCTTGATGCCGGGCAGCATCGCGTCGAGCGTCGACCGGTCGACGGTGCCGCAGGGCTCGGGCAGGGTGCGGTACTTGCCGGGCTCGGCGGCCTGGGTCGAGCCCGCGGAGTCGCCGGACTTGCCGTCGTCACCGCCGTCGGCGCCCGAGCCGCCGGTGCAGCCGGCGAGCAGCGCCACGAGGAGCGCGACGGCGCCCGGTACGTAGACCTTCCGCTGCACCGTGGTGGCTCCTCTCGACGTGGCCGGGGCCCGTCCGGCCTGCATATTGGGTTGCCGCCGGCGGGCGACTGGTGGACACAATGTGTATCGCACGCGCTGCCGTGGATGCCGGTCCGTTTTCCCATTCGTCGACCTTGGCACCGGCATTTGCGTTTCTGGACTTTTGTTTGGTTTCGGGGGAATGAGGACGCTATGTCGTACGTAGAGGTTCCGGGCGCGAACGTACCGATCAGGATGTGGACGAACCCGTCCACGGTAGAGGGCGCGGCCATGCAGCAGCTGCGGAACGTGACCACGCTGCCGTGGATCAAGGGCCTGGCCGTGATGCCGGACGTGCACTTCGGCAAGGGCGCGACCGTCGGCTCCGTGATCGCCATGCACGGCGCGGTGTGCCCGGCCGCGGTCGGCGTCGACATCGGCTGCGGCATGTCGGCGGTGAAGACGTCCCTGACGGCGAGCGACCTGCCGGCCGACCTGTCCCGCCTCCGCTCGAAGATCGAGCAGGCGATTCCGGTGGGGCGGGGGATGCACGACGAGGCGGTGGACCCGGGGCGGCTGCACGGCTTTGCCAGTGCGGGGTGGAAGGACTTCTGGGCGCGCTTCGACGGCATCGCCGATTCCGTCAAGTTCCGCGAGGAACGGGCCACCAAGCAGATGGGCACCCTCGGCTCGGGGAATCACTTCTGCGAAGTTTGCATCGATGGCGAAGGCTTTGTGTGGCTGATGCTGCACTCCGGCTCCCGCAACATCGGCAAGGAGCTGGCCGACCACCACATCGGCGTCGCCCGCGACCTGCCGCACAACCAGGGCCTGGTGGACCGCGACCTCGCGGTGTTCATCGCGGACACCCCGCAGATGGCGGCCTACCGGAACGACCTGTTCTGGGCGCAGCAGTACGCGAAGTACAACCGCGCGATCATGATGGCGCTCTTCAAGGACGTCATCCGCAAGGAGTTCGTGAAGGCCAAGCCGGTCTTCGAGCAGGAGATCTCCTGCCACCACAACTACGTGGCGGAGGAGCGGTACGACGGCATGGACCTCCTGGTGACCCGCAAGGGCGCGATCCGCGCGGGCTCCGGGGACTACGGCATCATCCCGGGCTCCATGGGCACCGGCTCGTACATCGTGAAGGGCCTCGGCAACGAGGCGTCCTTCAACTCCGCCTCGCACGGCGCGGGCCGCAAGATGAGCCGGAACGCCGCGAAGAAGCGGTTCTCCACGCAGGACCTGGAGGAGCAGACGCGGGGCGTGGAGTGCCGCAAGGACTCGGGCGTCGTCGACGAGATCCCCGGCGCGTACAAGTCCATCGAGAAGGTCATCGACCAGCAGACCGACCTGGTCGAGGTCGTGGCGAAGCTCAAGCAGGTGGTGTGCGTGAAGGGCTGACGCCCGGGCGCGGGGGCCGGTGGCGCGCGGCGCGGGGTCCGGCCGCTCGCCGCGGAACCCGCTCGATGCGGGGCGCCTACTTCGCGTGGGACACCGCGTAGATCATGACGAACGCCACGATGTGGATGCCGAAGAGGAAGTACGCCAGGTACCACCACACCAGGCGTTCGTTCTTCTTCTCCTGGGCCAGGCGGCGGGACTCCTGTTCGTGGGTGAGCCGCGCCAGGGGGTCCGGGGAGTCGGGGGAGCCCGCGGGGGTGCCGGGGTCGTCGGAGGACTGGGTCATCACAGGTCCCGGTGCACTTTGGTGTTGGAGGCCTGGGCGCGGGGGCGGACCACGAGGAGGTCGACGTTCACGTGCGGCGGGCGGGTGACCGCCCAGGTGACCGTGTCCGCGACGTCCTCGGCGGTCAGCGGCTCGGCCACGCCCGCGTAGACCTTGGCCGCCTTCTCCTCGTCGCCGCCGAAGCGGGTGAGCGCGAAGCCCTCCGTCCTCACCATGCCGGGCGCGATCTCGATGACGCGGACGGGGGTGCCGACGATCTCCAGGCGGAGGGTCTCGGCGAGCACGTGCGCGCCGTGCTTCGCGGCGACGTAGCCCGCGCCGCCCTCGTACGTGGCGTGGCCCGCGGTGGAGGAGATGACGACCACGGTGCCGTCGCCGCTCGCGGTGAGGGCGGGCAGCAGGGCCTGGGTGACGTTCAGGGTGCCGATGACGTTGGTCTCGTACATCTGGCGCCAGTCCGCCGGGTCGCCGGTCGCCACCGGGTCGGCGCCGAGCGCGCCGCCCGCGTTGTTCACCAGGACCGCGATCTTCTGGAAGGCCGTGGCGAAGGTGTCGACGGCGGCGCGGTCGGTGACGTCGAGCTCGTACGCGGTCGCGCTGTGCCCGGCGTCCGTCAGCTCGGCCGCGAGGGCCTCGATGCGGTCCTTGCGGCGGGCCGTCAGGACGACCCGGTACCCGGCCGCCGCGAGGCCGCGTGCCGTCGCGGCGCCGATGCCGCTGCTGGCGCCGGTGACGACGGCGATGCCGGGCTTACGGGGCGGTGCGGCGTTCGACGGCATGGGGGCTGCTCCCTCGGGGCGGGCTCGTACGGGGGCGTACGCGGGTGACGATGCGCTGGGTGCTGCTTCTGTCGCTGTCCCGCCAGGATAGGCGGGCGGCCTCAGTCGCCCCGCGGCGCGTACATGATCACGGCCATGCCCGCGAGGCACACCAGCGCGCCGATCACGTCCCAGCGGTCGGGCCGGTAGCCGTCCGCGACCGCGCCCCAGGCGAGCGAGCCCGCCACGAAGACCCCGCCGTACGCCGCCAGGATCCGCCCGAACTCCGCGTCGGGCTGGAGCGTCGCGACGAAGCCGTAGACGCCGAGCGCGAGGACGCCCGCGCCGATCCAGACCCACCCCCGGTGCTCCCGCACCCCCTGCCACACCAGCCACGCCCCGCCGATCTCGAACAGCGCGGCGACGGCGAAGAGGGCGGCGGAGCGGGCGATCAGCATGGTCAACAGGGTGGCATGCCGGGTTCGGAGGGGACGGGAGGGGCGAGGGGTGGCATAGGTGACAGGGACGAGGCCGGGCGCTGGTGGAGGTTGCTGTGCGGAAGCTCTGTGTGGGGGCCGTGGTCGTGGGGGCCCTGCTGTGGGGGAGCGGGGGCGCGGGGGCCGTGCCCGCGGGGCGGGGTCCCGTGCGCGGGGAGGCCGATCTCGCCTTTCACGGGTACGTCGCCCTGTCCGACGGTCGGGTACGGGTCTCGCTGACGCCGCGCAATCACGGGCCGTCCGACGTCGGCGACGCCACGGTCCGGCTGCGGTCGTCGGCGCCGCTCGCTGATGCGGGGCGGCTGCCGGGGGCGTGCGTGCGGGAGGGCGGCCGGGGGGTGCTGTGCCGCACCGGCGCGCTGCCCGCCGGGGGGTGGGGCGAGCCGCTGGACCTGGTCCTGCCGCTGAAGGGCGGCGGGCAGGAGGTGACGCTGACCGTGGACACCGCGTGGGGCGGCGGCGCGGTGGACGGCAACCCCGCGAACAACCACCGGGTCGTCCTCGCCCTGGACACCGGGGACTCGTACTACTTCTGAGTGCCCTCCGCGCGGGTCACTGTCTCAGGTCGATCACCCAGTCGTTGCACTGCCGCCACCGGCCCTTCGGGTACTCGAAGTCGCCCGTGCCGCGCAGGGTGAAGCCCGCCTTGCGGCACACCGCGTTGGACGCGGCGTTGGCGACGTCGGGGACGGCGTGCAGGAACCGGTGGCGTCCGGCGCGCCGGGCCTCGGCGACGACGAGCCGGGTCGCGGCGACGGCGATGCCCCGCCCCTGGAACTCGGGGACGACGCCCCAGCCCGCCTCCCAGATCTCCTGGCCGTCGTGCGTCGTCTCCCAGAAGCCGACGAGGCCCGCCGCCGGGCCGTCCGGGTCCGCGACGATCGTGAACATCTGCCCGCGGCCGTCGAGCTCGACATACCGTCGGTGCCGGTCGAGCAGCTTCTCGTGCGACTCGGGGCCGCCCAAGTGGTCGGTCATCTCCGGCGTGTTGTGCCGGACCAGCTGGTCGAAGTCGTCCTCGCCGTACGGCACGAGCCGTACGCGTTCCGCCTGTGCTTCCGCAGTCGTCCGCTCCATGTCCCCACGGTAGGGGGAGGGTCTGACAACGGCCCCTGACCTGCTGTTTCACCGGGGTGCGTACGCGGTCGGCGGCACCCCCACGGTCGCGGTGAAGTCCCGGACGAGATGGGCCTGGTCGGCGTACCCGAGATCAGCCGCGAGGCCCGCCCAGTCCACCGCCGTCTGCGTTTCGGCGCGTTCGAGAGCCTCATGAATGCGGTAGCGCAGGATCACCCACTTCGGTCCGACTCCCACGTACAGGGAGAACAGCCGTTGGAGCGCCCGCACGGACACGCCCTCCGTCCGTGCGAGGTCGCTCACGCGCCGGACGGCGCGGTCGGTGCGGACCCGGTCGACGAGGCTCATGGCGAGGTCGGCCTGCGGGTCGGGCTCGGGGGCCAGGCCCAGCAGGAAGCGGTCGAGCGCCGCCACGCGCGCGTGCTCGTCGTCGGGGCCCGTCACGTCCCGCGCCACGTCCCTCGGTACGAGTGCGCCGGCGAAGGCGTTCTTCAGGGGTACGTGACGTCCGGTCAGCTCTGTCACGGCGAGGCCCGGTGTGAAGGGCCGGAATCCGCCCGGGCGGAACTGCACCCCGCACACTCTGCCCCGCCCTGCCAGCTCCTTGCGGAACAGACCGAGGCCGACCCCCGCGACCTCCCCGAACGGGACGCCGTCGCCGAGCAGTTGGAAGACGACGTTCACCGACGGGTGCGGCACCACGTGGGAGACGTACGGCTCGGGCAGGTCCCAGTCGATCAGCCAGTAGTGCTCGATCCAGTGCCGGAGCGGTTCCGCGGGCGCGTGCCGCCGGAACCGTGCGTGCCGCATCAGGGCGGGCGCGTCGACGATGCCGCGGGTGTCGCGGCGGGGTGTGGGGCCTGACATGTCGGGATCGTATGCGGGGGGTCGGACAGCGGCCGGTACGTCCGCGCGGGGGGTCGCCTTGGGTGGGCCCCTGCGTGGGGTGCCGCGAAGGGTGTCGTGTTTCTTCAAGCCGTGCCTACCGCCCCCTCCGTACGGTCGCGGCATGGACACGCAACAACACACACTCGGCGACCTCATCGCCGTCGCCGCCGCCCGCGCGATCCCGGTGGTCCGGGCCATCGGGGACGAACAGCTCACGGCCCGCACGCCGTGCGCCGACTACGACGTCAAGGACCTCGTGAACCATCTGTTCCACGTAGTGGTGCAGTTCCAGTCGCTCGCCGCCAAGGAGGGCGCAGACTTCACGTCGACTCCGGACCGCGTAGCCCAGGGCGCCGACTGGCGTGAGCGCTTCGCCGACGAGGCCGACGGGCTCGTCGGGGCCTGGTCCGCGCCGGGCGCCGACGAGGGCACGACCGGCGCGATGGGCCTCCCGGCGGCCACCGTGGGCGCGATGGTTCTGCTCGACCTGACCGTGCACGCCTGGGACCTGGCTCGTGCGACCGGCCAGGAGTACGGCACCGCCGACGGCGACATGCTGCGCGTCCTGGACGTGCTGTGGGGTGCGGTCGGCGAGATGGCGCCCATGGCCCGCGCCATGGGCATGTTCGGCGATCCGGTGCCGGTCCCGGAGGGCGCGTCGACGTTCGAGCGGCTGCTCGCGGGGACGGGCCGCGACCCCTACGCGCACGCGGTCTTGGGCGGTCCCCAGGAGTGAGTCACCGGTCATCGCCGCCCGGAGCCGCCGGCCACAGGTCGTCGAAGAGCGCGGGGGCCGCCCGCGCCGGCTGTGAGGTGTCGTCGAGCATCCGCAGGGCGCCGACGAGCGCGTCGGCCAGGGCGAATTGGTGACGGTCGGAGGGAGGCTCGGGATCCGGCCCCGGGGTGCATGCTTGCGGGGCCGACCCGTCGAGCCGCGGGATTCGCGGGGCCGACCCGCCGAGCAGTGGGGCCAGCGGAGGCCACAGGCGTGCCGCCGCCTGCATCGGCAGCATCCAAGCCGCCCTGTCCTGACGGGTGTTGCGGTACGTGGCGATGACCATGCCCACGATCCGCCGCGCGACCGGGTCCCACACTCCGGAGCCGCTGAATCCGGCCTCGATCCAGGGACTCGTGGGGGTTCGCGCCCTCCAGCTGGATCCAGTCCTGGTGCGGCGCTCCAGGGGCGAGCACCCTGGCCGTGACCCACAGCCCTTCGGGCACCGGCGCGGGATGGCCGTACATGCTCACCTCACGCCGGTCCGACGCGATCGCAGGTGCCGAGCGCCGCGACGCCCACCTCGTCGCCCCTTCCCCCGGCATGGACGACGGCGCCCGACGCTGCGCTACGGCGATTCCGCGAAGCGGCGCTGCCGCCGGCCGACGCATGACACGTATGAACCCAGCCTACGAAGGACGCGGCGTCGGGGGAGTGGGTCAGGGCCACACCAGGCAGTACGCCTGGTGTCCTGCGTCGTGCAGGCGGTGGCTGAAGTCCTGCCACTCGTGCAGGAGTTGGTAGACGTTGAACGCGTCCCGGGGGCCGCCGCGGTCGGGGACCGTGGACCAGATGAAGGCCGCGGCGCCGACCGACTCCTCGCCGATGCCGCGCAGCGGGTCGACGACCGTCATGGGGAGCTTCACGACCGCGTAGTCGGGGTGGAGCACGACCAGTTCGAGGGGCGGGACCTTGTGCAGGGGTATGCCCTCGATGCCGGTGAGGACCATCGCCGCCATCGTCTCCGGCTTGATCTTCGTGAACATGCCGCCCATGCCGAGCTCGTCACCGCCGAGCTCCTCGGGGCGCATCGAGATCGGGACGCGGGCCGCGGTCGCGCCGTCCGGGGCTCCGAAGTATTTGTAGGTCACCCCCACCCCGCCGCTCCTGCTTCCCGGGCGCTCTCTGCGCACCCTGTCCGGCGCCCGCTGCTCGTGGCCCTGCGCCGCCTCTGCATCTCGCCGGTGCTTGCCCCGCCGGGCACGCCGGGGACCCAGGCCGTCGGTCCCCTCGCCCAGTCCACCACCGCGCTGCATATCTCCACCCGACTGCTTTTCTAAGGCGCGCGGGCCCCGCCGCGCAACCCGATCATCGTGTCAGTGACCTCCCCCACGGTCACCCGCCGAAACGTGGGGTGAAACACCAGTCCACAGGATTTCCGCACACCCGCCCCATCAGGAGCGGGAGCATGCGGAAAGCCGCCGTACAGGAGGCCCGGTCACGATGTCCGGACGCTCTGACACCATGGTTCATGTGAGCTTCCCGTATAGCGCCCCAGTTTCGCAGACTCTCTTCGACCGCGCCTCGGCCGTGACGCCCGGCGGTGTGAACTCGCCCGTGCGCGCGTTCCGCGCCGTGGGCGGTACGCCCCGGTTCATGGTGTCCGGCACCGGTCCGTACCTGACGGACGCCGACGGCCGTGAGTACGTTGACCTCGTGTGTTCCTGGGGTCCGATGATCCTCGGGCACGCACACCCCGAGGTCACCGCGGCCGTCCAGGAGGCCGTCGCGCGCGGCACGTCGTTCGGCACGCCGGGCGAGGGCGAGGTCGCGCTCGCCGAGGAGATCGTCGACCGCGTCGCGCCCGTCGAGCAGGTGCGGCTCGTCTCCAGCGGCACGGAGGCGACGATGTCCGCCATCCGGCTCGCGCGCGGGTTCACCGGCCGCGCCAAGGTGATCAAGTTCGCCGGGTGCTACCACGGGCACGTGGACGCGCTGCTCGCCGCCGCCGGGTCCGGCGTCGCGACCTTCGGCCTGCCGGACACCCCGGGCGTCACGGGCGCGCAGGCGGGCGACACCATCGTCCTGCCGTACAACGACCTGGAGGCGGTGCACGAGGCCTTCCACACCTACCCCGGCGAGATCGCCTGCGTGATCACCGAGGCGTCGCCGGGCAACATGGGCGTGGTGCCGCCGGGCCCCGGCTTCAACCAGGGACTCAAGGACGCCTGCGCGAAGAACGGCGCGCTGTTCATCTCCGACGAGGTCATGACGGGCTTCCGCACCAGCAGGGCCGGATGGTTCGGGGTCGACGGCGTCGTGCCGGACCTGATGACCTTCGGCAAGGTCATGGGCGGCGGCTTCCCCGCCGCGGCGTTCGGCGGCCGCGCCGACGTCATGGCGCACCTGGCGCCCGCGGGCCCCGTCTACCAGGCGGGCACGCTGTCCGGGAACCCCGTCGCCACCGCCGCCGGGCTCGCCCAGCTTCGGCTCCTCGACGACGCGGCGTACGAGAAGGTCGACGCCGTCTCCGCGCGGCTGCGCTCGCTGGTGACCGAGGCGCTCACCAAGGAGGGCGTCGCCCACCGCGTGCAGAACGCGTCCAACATGTTCTCCGTGTTCTTCACGGACCGCGCGGTGCGCGACTACGACGCCGCGAAGGCGCAGGAGTCGTTCCGCTTCACCGCGTTCTTCCACTCGATGCTGGCGCAGGGCGTGTATCTGCCGCCGTCGGCCTTCGAGTCCTGGTTCGTGTCCACCGCGCACGACGAGCGTGCGATCGAGCGGATCGCCGCGGCCCTCCCGGCCGCCGCCCGTGCCGCCGCCGAGGCGACGGAGGCCGCCGCGTGAGCGCCGCCGGCACCGCGGACAACGCGGACAACAGTGAGCTGACCGTCGTCCACCTGATGCGCCACGGCGAGGTGCACAACCCCGAGGGCATCCTCTACGGACGGCTCCCCGGCTACCACCTCTCCGACCTCGGCCGGCAGATGGCCGACCGGGTCGCCGAGCACCTGTCGTCGCGGGACATCACGCACGTCGTCGCGTCGCCGCTCGACCGGGCGCAGGAGACGGCGACGCCGATCGCCAAGGCGCACGGCCTCGACCTGGCCACCGACGGGCGGCTCATCGAGGCGGACAACGTCTTCGAGGGCAAGACCTTCGGCGTCGGCGACGGCGCCCTGAAGAACCCGGACAACTGGAAGCACCTCGTCAACCCCTTCAAGCCGTCCTGGGGCGAGCCGTACATCGAGCAGGTCGTACGGATGATGGGGGCGCTCGACGCCGCGCGGGACGCGGCGCGCGGGCACGAGGCGGTGTGCGTCAGCCATCAGCTGCCGATCTGGATCGTGCGGAGCTTCGTGGAGAAGCGGCGGCTCTGGCACGATCCGCGCAAGCGGCAGTGCACGCTTGCCTCTCTCACGTCGTTCACCTATCGCGGCGACAAGATCGTTTCGGTGGGGTATTCGGAGCCTGCGCGGGATCTCGTCCCCAGGCATTTGCTGGCGGGCGCCAAGCCGGTGAAGGGGAAGAGCAAGGCGTTTGGTGCGTGAGCGCTGCGCTGTGCTGAGCTGGGGGAATCTGCGGGCTGTCTTGGGCTGGGCGCGCAGTTCCCCGCGCCCCTTCGGGGCGCGAACCCGCCGCGCGCCTCGCTGTGCCGTTGCTATGCGTGCGCTATGCGCGCCGGGTAATGGCGTCGACACCCTATGACGCGGAATGTCTGGTCTCTGTAATAGCCCCAAATATGTCCGTCTTCGTCGGAACCCGGCTCTTCGTCGTGCCCTCTAAGTGGTTGTCCTTTGCACTACTGAGGGCGCGACGAATGGGGATGGAATGCGCGACGACAGCCGGACCGACATGGATGGCGAGGCGGTGGCCGCGGGCCGCGGTGCCCTCAGCCGCCGGGGAGCGATAGGCCTGGGCATCGGTGCCGCGGCGGCCTTCGGTCTCACCGCCTGCGGTTCCGGCTCCGGTGACGCGGGTTCGACGGGCGACAAGGGGAAGGGCGGCGGCGCCACGCCGGAGCGCCCCGCGAAGCCCATCGGCGACGGCTCCACGGCATTCACCGGCAAGCAGCCCAAGCAGCCAAAGGCCCCGCGCCCCCTGGAGCCGGGCGAGACCCCGCCGCAGTTCGTCGTGTTCTCCTGGGACGGCGCCGGCGAGGTCGGCAACGGACTGTTCCCGCGCTTTCTGAAGCTCGCCGAGGAACACGACGCCCGTATGACGTTCTTCCTCTCCGGGCTCTATCTGCTGCCGGAATCCAAGAAGCGGCTCTACCGTCCGCCGAACAACGCCGTCGGCGCTTCCGACATCGGCTATCTCACCGACGGCCACATCAAGGACACGCTGAAGTACGTGCGCCAGGCCTGGCTCGAAGGCCATGAGATCGGCACGCACTTCAACGGGCACTTCTGCGCGGGCACCGGATCCGTCGCCAACTGGACGCCCGCGCAGTGGCAGAGCGAGATCGACCAGGCCAAGTCGTTCGTGAAGAAGTGGCGTACGAACACGGGCTTCAAGGACCTGCCGCCGCTGCCGTTCGACTACGAGAAGGAGCTCGTCGGCGGCCGCACCCCCTGCCTGCTCGGCCAGGACAAGCTGCTTCCGACCGCCAAGAAGCTGGGCTGGCGCTACGACGCGTCCTCGCCGGGCGGCCGGCAGAAGTGGCCCGAGAAGAAGATGGGGATCTGGGACCTGCCGCTGCAGGCCGTGCCGTTCCCCGGCCACTCCTTCGAGGTCCTGTCGATGGACTACAACATCCTCGCCAACCAGTCGAAGAACTCGACGAAGGCGCCGCCGGCCAACTACCCGGGCTGGCGCAAGCAGGCCACCGAGGCCTACCTCGCGGGCTTCAAGCGCGCCTACGAGTCGAACCGCGCGCCCTTCTTCATCGGCAACCACTTCGAGGAGTGGAACGGCGGCATCTACATGGACGCCGTCGAGGAGGCCCTGAAGGGCATGGCGGGCAAGAAGGACGTACGCCTCGTCTCCTTCAAGCAGTTCGTGGACTGGCTCGACGTGCAGAAGCCCGAGATCCTGGCGAAGCTGCGCGGCCTCGAGGTCGGGCAGAAGCCCGCGGGCGGCTGGAAGAGCTATCTGGCGGGCGCCACCTCCGGCAACCGCACGGACGCCGAGAAGGACTCGGGCAACGCCGCCTGAGCGGTCCGAAAAGCAGCCGGAAACCCTGTCTGAAATGGGACTTTCCGCAACTGCGGGGGGCGTCGAAGATCCCCGAATCGGGCATGCGAAACTTTTCACATGAGTGCCGCCTGCCGCGCCCCCCGCAGCCAGAACCGCAGTCTCGACCGCAGTGCCCACAGCCGTCGCAGTCGTCTGACGCTGCTGGCGGCGGGAGCGGCGGCCGCCGCCCTGACCCTGTCGGCGTGCAGTTCGGGGGGCACCTCCGGCGGCTCCGGCAAGACGAACTTCGTCATCGGGTCCGACGGCATCTCCACCGTCAAGAAGGGCGACCGGGACGACGCGCCGACCCTGGACGGCGAGACCCTCGACGGCTCGAAGCTGAGCCTCGACGACTACAAGGGCAAGGTCCTCGTGGTCAACGTATGGGGCTCCTGGTGCCCGCCCTGCCGGGCCGAGGCGCCGACCTTCGCCAAGGTGTCCAAGGCGACCAAGTCCAAGGGCGTCGAGTTCGTCGGCATCAACGCGCGTGACGCCGAGAAGGGTCCGGCGATCTCCTTCGAGAAGGACAAGGGCATCCCGTACCCGAGCCTGTACGACCCGATGGGCAAGCTGATGCTGCGCTTCCCGCGGGGCACGCTCAACCCGAACTTCATCCCCTCCACGCTCGTCATCGACCGCGAGGGGAAGATCGCTGCCCGCTCGCAGCAGGCGCTCAGCGAGGAGAAGCTGTACAAGATGATCAACCCGCTGATCGCGGAGAAGTGATCGACTTGTCCGCCTCCGTCACCACCTCCGCCGTCCTCGACGGCAGCCTCACGCTCGCCGTGGCCGGGCAGAACGAGACCATCCTCAACGGGGCGCTGCTGCTCGCCATCCCGGTCGCGCTGCTCGGCGGGCTCGTCTCGTTCTTCTCGCCCTGCGTGCTTCCGCTCGTGCCCGGCTACCTCAGTTACGTCACCGGGGTCACCGGCCAGGACCTGGAGGAGGCGAAGCGTGGCCGGATGGTCGCCGGGGCCGGCCTCTTCGTGATCGGCTTCACCGCGATCTTCGTCCCGGCCGGGATGTTCTTCGGCGCCATGGGCCAGTCCCTGCGGGAGCACCAGACCACCATCACGCACATCCTCGGCGTGGTGATGATCCTGCTCGGCATCTTCTTCATGGGCCTGATGCCCTGGCTCACCCAGCGCGAGTTCCGCTTCCACAAGAAGCCCGCCACCGGGCTCCTGGGCGCCCCGATACTGGGCGCGTTCTTCGCCGTCGGCTGGACGCCGTGCGTCGGGCCGACGCTCACGGCCGTCAACACCCTGGCCTACGAGGGCGCCAACCCGCAGCGCGGCGCGATCCTCGGCGTGGCCTACTGCCTGGGCCTCGGCATCCCGTTCATCGTCGCGGCCGTCGCCTTCCGCAAGGCGCTCGGCGCCTTCGGCTGGGTGAAGCGGCACTATGTGTGGGTCATCCGGATCGGCGGCGGCATGATGATCGTGACCGGGCTCCTTCTCGTCACCGGCGTGTGGGACAGCCTCGTGCAGGACATGCAGGTGTGGACCCAACGCTATTCGGTGGGAATCTGATCCATGAGTGACACCAAATCCATGAGTGACACCAAGACGAACCCGCGCGGCGACGAGCAGGCCGACCTCGGCGAGGCGGCGGCCGGGGCCCAGCTGAGCACCGCCCCCCAGGAGGAGTCCGGGACCGGCGTGCCCGCGCTCGGCGTCATCGGCTGGATCCGCTGGTTCTGGCGGCAGCTGACCTCCATGCGGGTCGCGCTGCTTCTGCTCCTGCTGCTCTCCCTCGGCGCGATCCCCGGCTCGCTGATCCCGCAGCAGGGCACCGACGAGCTGAAGGTCCAGGACTTCAAGGAAGCCCACACCACGCTCGCGCCGATCTACGAGAAGCTCGGCCTGTTCCACGTCTACAGCTCGGTGTGGTTCTCCGCGATCTACATCCTGCTTTTCGTCTCGCTCATCGGCTGCATCGTGCCGCGCACCTGGCAGTTCGTCGGCCAGCTCCGCGGCCGCCCGCCCGCCGCGCCGGGGCGGCTCACGCGCATGCCCGCGTACACGACGTGGCGCACCGACGCCGAGCCCGAGCAGGTCCACCAGGCCGCGCTCGCCCTGCTCAAGCAGCGCCGCTTCCGCTCCCACCAGGTGGGCGGCGCGGTCTCCGCCGAGAAGGGCTATCTGCGCGAGGCCGGGAACCTGAGCTTCCATGTCGCCCTGATCGTGCTGCTCCTGGCCTTCGCGGCCGGGCAGCTGTTCAAGTCCGAGGGCGGCAAGCTGATCATGGAGGGCGACGGGTTCTCCAACACGCTCACGCAGTACGACGACTTCAAGTCCGGCAGCTTCTTCGACACCGACGAGCTCGCGCCGTTCAGCTTCAAGCTCGACAGCTTCGAGGGCACGTACGAGATGTCGGGCCCCCAGCGCGGCACCGCCCGTACGTACAAGGCGCACGTCACCTACACCGAGGGCGCCCACGGGCCCGAGAAGAAGAAGGCCATCGAGGTCAACAAGCCGCTGGAGATCGGCGGCTCGAAGGTCTACCTCATCGGCCACGGGTACGCGCCGACGGTCACCGTCCGCGACGGGCGCGGCAAGGTCGTCAACCGGATCTCCGTGCCGCTGCTCCCCATCGACTCGATGGGCACGGCCACCGGCGCCATCAAGATCCTCGACGGGTACCGCGACAAGAACGGCAAGAAGGAGCAGCTGGGCTTCAACGCCTTCTTCGTGCCGACGTTCGCGGGCGAGGGCAACGGCCAGATGTTCTCCCAGTTCCCCGCGCCCTTCAATCCGCGGCTCGCGCTCTCCGCGTACCACGGCAGCCTCGGCGTGGACTCCGGCATCCCGCAGAACGTGTACCAGCTGGACACGCGGAAGATGCAGAAGTTCAAGGACAAGAACGGTGAGCTCTTCAAGAAGCGCCTGAAGATCGGCGAGACGATGAAGCTCCCGAACGGTGCCGGTTCGGTCACCTTCGAGAAGGAGCTCAAGCAGTGGGCGAGCTTCCAGATCTCGCAGGAGCCGGGCAGCGGCTGGGCGCTCGGCGGCGCGATCGCCGCGATCGCGGGCCTCGCGGGTTCGCTGTTCATCCAGCGCCGCCGCGTCTGGGTGCGGGCGAGCAGGACCGCCGACGGCGTCACCGTCGTGGAGATGGCGGGCCTCGGCCGCAGCGAGTCCGCCAAGGTGCCCGAGGAGCTCGCGGCGCTCGCCGCGGCCCTGCACGAGCAGGCGCCGTCGGCACCCGAGGCGGACGGCGAGGCGGAGGCGTCCTCCTCCGCCGCCGAGGACGAGCCCACCAAGGCCAAGGACGAGCCCACCAAGGCCGAGGACCAGGCCCACAAGGCCGAGGACCGGGCCGACAAGGCCAAGGACCAGGGCGAGGGCGCCGCCCCCGCTGTCGATGACCCCGACCCCACCCCCGATGTCGTTCCTGCCGAAGGGCCTGAGAAGTGACTCACGCCACCACCCTCGCCGCCGCGACCAATGAGAACCTCGCGCACGTCAGCAATGTGCTGATCTACTCCGCGATGGCCGTCTACCTCCTCGCCTTCTTCGCGCTCATGGCGGAGTGGCTGTTCGGCAGCCGCAGCAAGGTCGCCCGCACCGCCGCCGCGCTCACCGAAGCGCCGGGGACGGCCGAGGCCGCCAAGGCGTCCGCGCCCGCCGTCACCGTGCGGGCGAAGGGCGGCACGGCCACCCTGGAGCGCCCCAAGGCCGCGCCCAAGGTCGTCACGCGCGCCGCGGCGGGCAGCCGCGACGTGCCGGACGGCCCGGGCGCCGCGGGCGGTGACGAGCAGGGCGACCTCTACGGCCGCATCGCGGTCTCGTTCATCGCCCTCGGCTTCCTCATCGAGGTGGGCGGTGTCGTCACCCGCGCCATGTCGGTGCAGCGCGCGCCGTGGGGCAACATGTACGAGTTCAACATCACCTTCTCCTCCGTGGCCGTCGGCGTCTTCCTGACGCTGCTCGCGCTGCGGAAGAACGTGCGCTGGATCGGCCTGCCGCTGATCACCTCGGTCCTGCTCGACCTCGGCCTCGCCGTCACCGTCCTGTACACCGACAGCGACCAGCTGGTCCCGGCCCTGCACTCGTACTGGCTGTGGATCCACGTCTCCACGGCGATCTTCTGCGGCGCCGCGTTCTACGTCGGCGCGGTCTCCACGGGTGCGTACCTCTTCAAGGACTCCTACGAGGCCAAGCTCCAGCGCGGCGGCACGCCGGGCCGGTTCGCGACCTCCGTCATGGAGCGGCTGCCCTCGTCCGCGTCGCTCGACAAGTTCACGTACCGCATGAACGCCGCGATCTTCCCGCTGTGGACGTTCACGATCATCGCGGGCGCGATCTGGGCGGGCGACGCCTGGGGCCGCTACTGGGGCTGGGACCCCAAGGAGGTCTGGTCCTTCATCACCTGGGTCGCGTACGCCTGCTACCTGCACGCCCGCGCCACGGCCGGGTGGAAGGGCCGCAAGGCCGCCTACCTGGCCCTGATCGCCTTCGGCTGCTGGCTGTTCAACTACTACGGCGTGAACATCTTCGTCAGCGGCAAGCACTCGTACGCCGGGGTCTGAGCACCCCCGGCGCGGCCCGAGGCCGGTTCCTGTGGCGTGAGCCACAGGAACCGGCCTCTGTCGTGCGGACAGACAAGGGGGCGTGGAGACGAATCAGGGGGAACTCGCGGCACAGCGGCGGCAGATGCGCGTACGGATCCGGGGCTCGGACCCGGACGCCTTCAGCGAGCTCTTCGACGCCTACGCCCGCTCCGTCTACAACCATGCCTACCGCCTGACGGGCGACTGGTCGGCGGCCGAGGACATCGTGTCGCTGACCTTCCTGGAGGCGTGGCGGCTGCGCGCCAAGGTCGACGCGGACGGCGGCTCGCTGCGCCCGTGGCTGCTCGGCATCGCCACCAACGTGACCCGCAACCAGCGCCGCGCCGCCCGCCGCCACACGGCCGCGATGGCCCGGCTCCCGCAGAGTGAGGCCGTCGCCGACTTCGCCGACGAGCTCGCCGGGCGCATCGACGACCAGGAGCAGCTCGCCCTCGTCCGCACGGCCCTCGCGAAGCTGCGCAGGGCCGAGCGCGAGGTGCTCGCGCTGTGCGTGTGGTCGGGGCTCAGCTACGAGGCGGCGGCAGCGGCGCTCGGGACGCCGGTGGGCACGGTGAGATCCCGGCTCTCGCGGGCGCGAACAAAACTCGCGAAAGCGCTGGAACCACCCAAGAGGCGCGGACAGACAAGAGGTGACCGCGCGAACGCGGTCGGGCCTATGAAGAAGGAGGGCATCCGATGAAGTCACGCGACGAGGCCACCGGCCACACCGACTTCCCCGCCCCGCGCGAGCGGGACCTTCCGCCGGGCCGCCACCTGCGCCTCAAGGAGCATCTGTTGAGCGAGATCCGGCAGGAAGACGTCGACACCGTGCCGCGTGCCAAGCGCCGGGGCTGGCTGCGGCCGTCCCTGGTGGCGGGGGCGGTCGCCGCGGCGGTCGCCGCGGGTCTGGTGGTCGCCCAGCCGTTCGGCGGGGATCCGGCCCAGGCCGGGCCGCCGTCGAAGGAGACCGTGGCGGTGCTGAAGCAGATCGCGGCGGCGGCACGGAAGCAGCCCGCGCCGAAGGACATTCGGGACGACCAGTTCGTCTACATGAAGAGCAAGGTGCGTTGGGGGGACGACGAGCTGCACCTCAGGGAGTTCTGGGAGTCCGTCGACGGCAGGCACACGGGGCTGCTGCACGAGCCCGAGAACGACTCCGAGAACGAACCCATGGAGCCCGATCCGCCGCTGATGGAGAGCGACACCAACTACCGCAACCTCCAGAAGCTGCCCGCCGACCCCGTCAACATGCTCGACTGGCTGAACCGGGTCGCCGAGGAGCAGACCAACGGCAAGCCGTTCGTGCTCGTCGGTGATCTCATCTACGAGTCGCTGATGCCGCCGGAGCAGGCCGCCGCGCTCTATCTGGCCGCGGCGAGGATCCCCGGCGTGGAGCTGGTCGACGACGCCGTGGACGCCGCCGGGCGGCACGGGGTCGCCATCGCCTGGAAGGACGACGAGGTGCGCCAGGAGCTGATCTTCGACAAGAGGACCAAGCAGTTCCTGGGCGAGCGGGAGACCAACGAGGACGGCGAGGTGGTCGGCCACACCGCCGTCCTGGAGCGGAAGGTCGTCGACAAGGCGGGCGAACGCCCGTAGTGGATGCGTGACCTGAGGGACCGCGTGCGTGACGCTTGGCCCATGAGCGATGCCAGCGAGATCATCGAACACGGGACGAGCCGGACACAGGGGGACACGCACACGCTCCACTGGGTGCTGCACCTGCCGCACCCGGTGGCGGCGGTCTGGGCGGCGGTGGCCACCCCGGAGGGACTGCCGGGGTGGCTCGCCGCCGCCGACGTGTTCGAGCCGCGCCTGGGCGGGGCGGTCACGCTGCGCTGGCTCAACAACGTGGACCCGGCCACCGCCGTCCACTCCGGGCACATCACCGCCTGGGACCCGGACGTCGTCGCCGAGTACACCATCGACCTGCACGGCCGCTGCCGCTTCCACCTGGAGCACGTGGGGGACGCGGGCACGACGCTCCGCTTCACCAACGAGCTCACCGGGGACGACGGCTTCCGCCTCGACTGCCTCGCCGGGTGGCACGACCACTTCGAGTTCCTGGTCGACGCGCTCGCCGGACGGCCGAAGGACTGGTCGACGTGGAGCCTGGACCGGTGGCGTGAACTGCGCGCCGCGTACGCCTGATTGACGTGCCTTGAGTGACGCGTCCTAGCTGACGCGCAGGAGCAGCTTGCCGGTCGTCGTGCGGCCGCCCATCAGCTCGTGCGCCCGCGCGGCCTCGTCGAGTGCGAACTCGGCGGTGACGGGCAGCGTGACGGTGCCGTCGGCGACCGCCTGGAAGGCCCGCTCGGCGAGCGCACGCAGCGCCTGCGGGTCCTCCTTGGCGAGCGTCAGGATCGAGAAGCCCGCCACGGAGCGGGTGCCGGGGAACAGCTCGGCCTGGCCCACCCGCCACGGCTCGGCCGAGCTCGCGTTGCCGTAGGAGACCAGGCGCCCGAAGGTGGCGAGCGCGTCGAGGCTCGCGCGGAAGGTGTCGCCGCCGACCGGGTCGAGCGCGAGGTCGACGCCCCGGCCGCCGGTGGCCGCACGGGCGCCCGCCGCGAAGTCGCCGACGAACACCTCGTCGTAGCCGTACCCCCGCGCGTACTCGGCCTTCGCCGCGCTCGACACCACGCCGAACACCCGGGCTCCGGCCGCCTTCGCCAGCTGGCCGAGGACGGTGCCGACGCCGCCTGCCGCGCCCTGCACCAGGACGGCCTCGCCCGCGCGCAGCCGGCCCACCTCGTGGAGGAGGGCGTGGGCGGTCGGCAGGACGGTCGGGAGCGTGGCGGCGGCGCGCAGGTCCACGCCGTGCGGTACGGGGAAGACGGTGGCGGCGTCCGCGACGGCCACCTCGGCGTAGGCGCCGCCTGCGGTGAGCGCGGCGACCTCCTGGCCGATGTGGAGGCCGGTCACCCCGGCGCCGAGGGCGCGCACGCGCCCCGACACTTCGAGGCCCGGCACGAAGGGCAGGCCCGGGACGCGGTAGCCCTCGGCGCGGGCCTTGAGGTCGGCGAAGTTCACGCCGGTGTACGCGACGTCGATCGCGACCTGGCCGGGGCCGGGCTCCGGGGCGGCGGCCTCGATGGTCCGCAGGACGTCGGGGCCGCCGAACTCGGTGATCTGGACTGCGCGCATGGGGGAGCCTCCGGGGTGTTCGATCTGTGTTGAACACTCGGGACTGTATGGTTTTCATCGAACACTCTGCAAGTGCGGGCCGCGAGGCCAGGGAAGGACGGAGGAGACCATGACGAGTGCCAGTCACCGTGCCAGTCACCGTGCCGGTCACCGTGCGGCGCCGGTGCACGCGCGCCTGGAGGACGTCTCCGTACAGACCGCGCTCGCCGCGCTCGCCGATCCCGTACGCATGGAACTGGTACGGGAGTTGGCGGGCTCGGCGGACTGGTCGCGGGCCTGCGGCAGCTTCGACGTGCCCGTGGGCAAGGCCGCGCTCAGCCATCACTTCGCGACGCTGCGCGCGGCCGGGCTCGTGGAGCAGCGTGACGAGGGGCCGCGCAGGGTGAACCGGCTGCGGCGCGAGGAGTTCGACGCGCGCTTCCCCGGACTCCTCGCCCTGGTGCTGCGCGGGGACTGAGCCTTCAGTCGACCGCGATCGCGTCCAGCTGTGCCCGCAGGTAGACGTGCGAGTCGGTGCCGCGGACGTCCGTGCCCGGGTCGCACTCGTAGAAGTACACGAGGGACATCAGCTCCTCGGTGGGCGCGTCGGCCGGTGGCGGCAGGACCCGGTGGCGGCCCGAGCGCCAGCGGCCGCCGGTCCAGCGGGCCATCAGGTCACCGATGTTGATGGTGAAGGCCGCCGGGTCCCACGGCGCGTCCTGCCAGCCGTCGGCGTCCGTGAACACCTGGAGCCCGCCGCGGCCCGCCTGCCGGTCGAGGACCGTGACCGTGCCGAAGTCGGTGTGCGCGCCGATGCGGAACTGGCCGGGTGCGGGGTCGCCGAGCGTGTCGCGGCCCGGGTACCAGTTGATGTTGAAGCCCCAGGTGGGGTGGCCGGTGTGGCGGGTGAAGAAGTCCTCGGGCTCGCCGAGTGCGGCGGCGAGGAGCCGGAGGAGCTCGTCGGACAGGTGCCGCATCCGGGCCAGGTACGCCTCCACGGGGGCGCGCAGGCCGGGGGTCTGCGCGGGCCAGGTGTTGGGCGTGAACCACTCGGCGTCGACCGCCGCGTTGCCGGTCGGCTCGTCCGCGGCGAAGGAGAAGGACTCCTTCAGGTCGGGTGGGGAGGGGGTGCCCTCGGCGTAGGAGTTCGCCTCGGCGCCGGGGCCCAGCCAGCCGCGGCCGCCGACCTTCGCGGCGTACGCCTTCTTGGCGGCGGGCGGGAGCTGGAAGAAGGTGCGGGCCTGTGTGCGGATCTCCGTGCGGAGGGCCGGGGGTACGTCGTGGCCGGTGACCAGGAGGAAGCCTGCGGTGCGGAGGGCTTCGTCCACGGCTGTGGTGATCCGGGTGCGGGTCGTGGGGGTGCCGGAGCGCCATGCGCGCAGGTCGACGGTGGGGATCGTCATGGGGCCATGGTGCCCTCGCGGGGGCGCCCCAGGCCCGCCCCTTCACCGAAACCAGGGGCTGCCGCCCCTGGCAC
>NZ_JBHYJH010000138.1:0-26996 GCF_042740445.1 Streptomyces sp. NPDC059003
GGCGAGAAAATCAGCCCCTCCGGCGTTTGAGGAGCGGGGTCTGGGGCGGAGCCCCCCCCCGCGGCGGAGCCGCAAATCGACACAGCCGGGAAGGGGCGGGTCTGGGGCGCCCCGCGAGGGCACCCGGCGGTACGACTATTCGGCCAGGTGGTGTTCGGATCTTCCGCGCGCCCGGTGAGCTGCCGGGGCGCCCCGCCAGAACACGCTCAGCATGCCGCCCATGAGACTCCCCACCCCCACCCTCAAAGGCCCCCTGATCCCCTACGGCCTGCTCGCACTCGGCACCACCGCCCTCACCCTGTCCCTCCTCGCCTGGTGGAACCTGGTCACGGACCCGACGTACGCCGGCTACCGCAGCCCGGCCGACCTGAGCGTCTACCTCGACGCGTCGGACGCGCCGGAGGCCGGACTGTACGGCGGAAAGTTCGGCATCCACGCGCTGCCGTACCTGTATCCGCCCTTCGCCCTGCTGCCGTTCCGCGCGATGAGCGGCCTCGACCTCGCCGTGGCGTTCCGCGTGATGGCGGGGATCTCGGTGGTCGCGCTCGCGCTCGCCACGTGGGCGGCGGCCCGGATGGCGGGACGGCGCCCGGGCCCGGCCACCGCGGGCTGCGTACTCGCCGTCTGCGCCGCGGCCCTGTGGACCGAGCCGATCCTGCAGAACCTGGACTTCGGCCAGGTGAACCTGGTCCTGCTCGCCCTGGTCCTGGTCGACCTCGCGACGAAGGACCGGCGGCCGTGGAAGGGCCTGGGCATCGGCCTCGCGGCGGGTCTGAAGCTCACGCCGGGCCTGTTCATCGTCTACCTGCTGATCACACGGCGGTTCCGGGCCGCGGGCGTCGCGGCGGCGGCCTTCCTCGGCACCGTCGTCGCCGGCTGGGCCGTGCTTCCGCAGGCGTCGGCGGACTTCTGGGGCGGGGCGTTCGCGGGCAGCGCGGGCGGCCGCGAGTATCTGGCGAACCAGTCGCTCAACGGCGTCTTCGTCCGCTTCGGCCTGGGCGCGGAGGGCATCGGCGGGCCCTGGTGGGGCGCGGTGTGCGGGCTGGTCGCGGTGGCCGGGTTCGGCGCGGCGGCGGTGGCGTCGCGGCGGGGCCGGGAGCTGGCCGCGGTCTGCGTGGTGGGCGCGCTGACGCTGGTGTGCTCGCCGCTGTCCTGGACCCATCACTGGGTGTGGATCGCGCCGGCCCTCGTCCTCGCGGCGGACGCGGCGCTTCGGCTGCGGACGGCCCGGGCCTGGCTGTGGACGGGTGGCCTGTTCGCGCCGTTCGCGGCGTGGCCGATCCGCATCGACGGCTTCGGCTCCTGGGACCCGTCCCGCCCCCTGCTGCCGTACGGAATCCTCTGGTACGTCCCGCACTGGCAACGCGAACTGGACTGGGACCCGTTCCACGCGGTGATCGGCAACTTCTACGTATGGCTGGGCGTCGGCTTCATCACGTGGGCAACGATCACGTTCCGCACGGGAGCGGGCGACCACCACCCGGTCCACCTCCCGGCAGGGCGAACCGATTCAGCCCATCCGGCGCGCGCGGACGAGCGCGCCGGAGAAAGATCCAGCCCGTCCGGCGCTTGAGGACGAGCGCGCAGCGCGATAAACCCAGCCCGCCCGGCACTGGAGGACGAGCGCGCAGGAGGACCATCCAGCCCGTCCGGCGTTCGAGGACAAGCGCGCAGCGCGAAGGACCCAGCCCGCCCGGCGCTTGAGGGCGAGCGCGCAGGAGGACCATCCAGCCCGTCCGGCGTTTGAGGACGAGCGCGCAGCGCGAAAGACCCAGCCTGCCCGGCACTGGAGAACGAGCGCGCAGGAGGACCATCCAGCCCGTCCGGCGTTCGAGGACGAGCGCGCAGCGCGATAAACCCAGCCCGCCCGGCGCTTGAGGGCGAGCGCGCAGCGCGACGAAGGGGCGGGTGGGCGGGAGAGAAAAACCTCCCCGGGCCTACGGCACTGCCCGACTGGACGAGGACGACGCGGAATCCACCGCGGCACCCCCCGGCGGCGCCGGATCCACGATCCGGTGCCCCCCACCCTCGCCCCGGGCTCTCAGCCACGCAGTCGTCTCGCTGGGCGGCATCGCCGCAGCCACCAGCCACCCCTGCACGGCGTCGCAACCAAGATCCCGCAGCCGCTCCCAGGTCTCGTCGTCCTCGACGCCCTCGGCGACGACGAGCAGCCCGAGCGAGTGGGCGAGGTCGACCGTGCAGCGCACGATCTCGGCGTCCTCGGTGTCGACGGCGAGCCGGGCCACGAAGGACCGGTCGATCTTCAGCTCGCTCACCGGGAGCCGACGCAGATGGACGAGGGACGAGTAGCCGGTGCCGAAGTCGTCGAGCGACATCTTCACCCCGTGTCCGGTCAGACCGGCGAGCGTGTCCGCGGCGCGCTGCGGGTCCTCCAGGAGCACATGCTCCGTTATCTCCAGCTGGAGCGCCCCGGCGGGCACCCCGTGCCGGGCCAGGCGCGCGGCGACGGCGCCCGCGAAGCCGGGGGTGTGCACGTCACGCGGCGACACGTTCACCGCGACCGGGACGTTCAGGCCCTGGGCGCGCCACCGGGCGACCTGGGCGAGCGCCGACTCCAGGACGTACTCCGTCAGGTGCGGCATGAGGCCCGACGACTCGGCGATGGCGATGAACTCGTCCGGCGGGACCTTGCCGCGCTCGGGGTGCACCCAGCGCACCAGCGCTTCGAGGCCCGCCACCTCGCCGTCGAAGCGGACCTTCGGCTGGTAGTGCAGCTCCACGTCGCCCGCGTCCAGGGCGCGGCGCAGATCGCCCAACAGGCCCAGCCGGTCAGGGGTGTTGGAGTCCCGCTTCGACTCGTACACCTCGACGCCCGTGCGGTCCCGCTTGGCCTGGTACATCGCCACGTCCGCGCGGCGGAGCAGCCCCTCCGCGTCCAGCGCGTGGTCCGGGAAGACGGCGAGCCCGGCGCTGGCCTCGAGGACCAGCGTGAGGCCGTCCAGGTCGAGCGGGGAGCCGAGCTCGGCGACCAGCTGCCGGGCGACCCGCGTCGCGGACGTCGTGGAGTCGGCGATGGGAAGGAGCACCGCGAACTCGTCGCCGCCGAGCCGCGCCGCCTCCGCGCCGCGCGGCAGCGCGAGCCGCAGCCGGTCGGCGATCTGCAGCAGCAGCCGGTCACCGGCGAGGTGGCCGAGGGTGTCGTTGACCGAACGGAAGCGGTCCATGTCGATCAGCATCAGCGCGGAGCGCGCGCCGATCCGCTCGGCGTCGTCCAGGGCCGTCCAGGTCCGCTCCAGGAGCCACTGCCGGTTGGGCAGTCCGGTGAGCGGGTCGCGCAGCTGCTCCTCGGCTCTGGCCCGGGCGATCCACAGCGTCGAGTCGAGGGCGACGAGCGGGATCGTGAACAGGGGCAGGAGCAGCGGAAGCGAGGTCGCGACGACGCAGATCAGCGGGGCGATGCCGAGCAGGGCCACGCCGAGGAGGCCCTGCCTGACCAGGGCCGTACGGGTGACGGTGGGCAGGGCGCCGGTGCGCGGGGCGTGGACGTACCACAGCAGGACGCGGGTGACGGCCAGGTACGCGACGGCGACCAGGGCCACTTCCGGGGCCGTGTAGAGATCCCAACTCTCCGGATTCCAGGGCGAGTCGGCGGACGGCGCGGTGCCGAACGCGGCCAGCGTGAGCGCGCCCGCGCCGATGCCGAGGATGTCGACGGCGCCGTGCAGCACCCCTTGGCGCCAGCGGTGGCGGCGGGCGACGCCGACGAGGACGACGACGGTGAGGCTGACCATGCCCGCGGGCATCCAGCCGTAGAGCAGCAGGACCGCGACGGTCAGCGCGCCGCCGGAGCCGGTGCCGCCCCACCAGCGGTCGCGGCCGAGCGCGACCAGGTGGCCGACGATCAGGCCGGTCAGGACGGCGAGCGACCAGCCGACCGTGCCGGAGGGGAACAGCGGGTGGCCGCCCGTGAAGGCGTGGAAGAAGCCGGTGCCGAGGACGACGGCGGCGGCCGTGACGACGGCCGCGGGCAGCAGCTGCCGACTGCCGCGGCCGTCGGGCTCGCCCCCGTCGAGGCCGAGTCCGTCGCCCTCGTGCCCATGCCCCGTGCGCCATCGCGGCCTGCGCCCGGCCGCGGCGTCGCGGGCCGCGCCGACGGGGGCCGGTGCTCCTTTGATCCCACTTCCGGGCCCGGTGACCCCGCCTCCGGGTCCGGTGAGCCCGCCTCCGGGTCCGGCCCCTGTCGCCGTCCCTGCCGCTGCTCCTGATCCCGCTCCGGTTCCGGCACCGGGCCCGACCCCGGCCGCGCCGCGCCCGGAAGCCGGGCTCCCGGGGCCACTTGTCAGTCCACTTGTCAATCCGCGCGCGGGAGTTGAGCTCCCGGCTCCGCTCACCGCACTTCTCCGTGCGTCCTCGGCACTCGCCGTCACACCAGCCTCCGCCGGGCCTCCGGTTCCCTGACCTCCAGCTCCCCGCCCGGACGTGTGCCGCCCGCTCTGCTCCGGTCCCTCATCAACTGCCCTACCCCGTATGACCGTTGCTCCCCCATGCGGGGCACCAGCTGGGCCGGAAACACCCGTTCCGCAGCCGAGACCGCTCGCCAGGGCCACCGGCGGGACGCCCGGCGCGCCCTCGTCGAGGGTGCCGCCCGCGGTGGTCCAGGCCCGCTCGCGGGGGCGGATCGCCGGTGCCTGGCCCGGCTGTTCGGCCCGCTCGCCCCGTTCGGAACCGGCGCCCGCGGGGCCGTACGCGCCCCTCGCTCCCCTTGCGCCCCGCGCGGCGCGGCGGCACCGCCAGGCACCGAGTCCGCGCCGCAGGCGCGACCGCAGCCATGAGTCCGGGGCGACGCTCTCGGTCGGTTCCATTCCCGTCCCTCTCACAGCCGGCGGTGCCCACGCCACGCGGACTCAAGTCCTAGACAGCCGCGTCTGAAAACCTTTCCTCCCGCTCTTCACGAGCAGGGGGTACCCCGTCCGCAACGGGGCACGGCAGGCGCACACCTCAACAGTAGGCCGCAGAAGGCTTCCACGGGCAGCGGTCGTCTACGGTTGCCCGAATGCGACCCGGCCACCCGTATGCATCTGGTATGCGCTGAACGGGTGGCCTTCAACCGCTATTCTTCGGTCGGAAGTGCGCGTTCCCGAGCGGCGTCCGCCCCCTGTTCGAGCAGGACCGCGAAGCCTTCCTCGTCGAGAACCGGCACCTTCACTTGCATGGCCTTGTCGTACTTCGAGCCGGGATTCTCGCCCACGACGACGAACGACGTCTTCTTTGAAACGGAACCGGTGACTTTCGCTCCACGGCTCTGGAGCGCCTCTTTCGCGCCATCTCGGGTGTGCGCCTGAAGCGTTCCGGTCACGACGACCGTGAGGCCTTCCAGGGGGCGCGGGCCCTCGTCCTCGTCACCGCCCTCCTCCATCCGCACACCGGCGGCCCGCCACTTGCGGATGATCTCCTGGTGCCAGTCCTCGGCGAACCACTCCTTGAGGGAGGCGGCGATGGTCGGGCCGACACCCTCGACGGCGGCCAGCTCCTCCTCCGTGGCCTGCTCGATGCGGTCGATCGAGCGGAACTCGCGGGCCAGCGCCTCGGCCGCGACCGGGCCGACGTGGCGGATGGACAGGCCGGTGAGGATCCGGGCCAGCGGGCGCTCCTTGGCGGCCTGGATGTTCTCCAGCATGGAGAGGGTGTTCTTCTTCGGCTCGCCCTTCTGGTTGGCGAAGAAGGTGACGACCTTCTCCTCGCCGGTCTTCGGGTCGCGCTTGGGCAGGCCCGAGTCCTGGTCGAGGACGTACGACTTGATGGGCAGGAGCTCCTCGACCTTCAGGTCGAAGATGTCGCCCTCGTCGAGGATCGGGGGCGTGGCGGGCTCCAGGGGCTTGGTGAGCGCCGCCGCCGCCACGTACCCGAAGTTCTCGATGTCCAGGCACTTGCGGCCCGCCAGGTAGAACAGGCGCTCGCGCAGCTGGGCGGGGCAGGACTGCCCGTTCGGGCAGCGCAGGTCGATGTCGCCCTCCTTCATGGGGCGCAGCGCCGTGCCGCACTCGGGGCACTCGGCGGGCATCACGAACTCGCGCTCGCTGCCGTCGCGCAGGTCGACGACCGGTCCGAGGATCTCCGGGATGACGTCGCCCGCCTTGCGGATCACGACCGTGTCGCCGATGAGGACGCCCTTGGCCTTGACCACGTCCTGGTTGTGCAGCGTCGCGAACTCGACCTCCGAGCCCGCGACCGTGACGGGTTCGACCTGGGCGTACGGCGTGACCCGGCCGGTGCGGCCGACGCCGACCCTGATGTCGATCAGCTTGGTGTTGACCTCCTCCGGCGCGTACTTCCACGCGATGGCCCAGCGCGGGGCGCGCGAGGTGGAGCCGAGGCGGCCCTGGAGCGGGATCTCGTCGAGCTTGACGACGACGCCGTCGATCTCGTGCTCCACAGAGTGGCGGTTCTCTCCGAAGTACGCGATGAACTCCCGTACGCCGTCGAGGCCTTGGACGACCTTGTTGTGCTTGGCCGTGGGCAGGCCCCACTCGCACAGGAGCTCGTACGCGTGCGACAGGCAGTCGATGTCGAAGCCCTCGCGGGCGCCGATGCCGTGCACCACCATGTGCAGCGGGCGCGTGGCCGTGACGCGCGGGTCCTTCTGGCGGAGCGAGCCCGCCGCGGCGTTGCGCGGGTTGGCGAAGGGCTTGTCGCCCGCCGCGACCAGGCGGGCGTTCAGCTCCTCGAACTTCTCCATCGGGAAGAAGACCTCGCCGCGGATCTCCACGAGCGCGGGGATGCGGTCGCCCTGGAGGCGGTCCGGGATGTCGGCGATCGTGCGGACGTTCGGAGTGATGTCCTCGCCCGTGCGGCCGTCGCCGCGGGTCGCCGCGCGGGTGAGCCTGCCCTGCTCGTACGTCAGGTTGACCGCGAGGCCGTCGACCTTGAGCTCGCACAGGAAGTGGTGGTCGGACGTGCCGACTTCCTTGGCGACGCGGTCGGCCCAGGCGGCGAGCTCCTCGTCGTCGAAGGCGTTGTCGAGCGAGAGCATGCGCTCGCGGTGCTCGACCGACGCGAAGTCCGTCTCGTACGAACCGGCGACCTTCTGGGTGGGCGAGTCCGGCGTGCGCAGCTCCGGGTGCTGCTCCTCCAGGGCTTCCAGCGCGCGCAGGAGCTTGTCGAACTCGGCGTCGCTGATGACCGGCTGGTCCTTCACGTAGTACCGGAAGCGGTGCTCCTCGATCTGCTCGGCCAGCTGGGCATGCTGTTCGCGTGCCTTGGCCGGCACCGTGCCTTCCTGTTCGACAGCCACCGTCTCGTCCTCCCGTTACCTTCAGACCCAGTTACTCAGGGTTGTCCGCGAGCGATCTTGCCGCCCGGGCGCAGTGCGCGAGCGCCGCGCGGGCATATGCGGGCGAAGCACCCGCGAGTCCGCACGACGGCGTGACCGTGACCGACTCCGCGAGCAACCCCGGATTCAGCCCCAGCCTGCGCCACAGCTTCCTGACACCCATGACGCTACCGGCAGGGTCTGACAATGGGCCGTCCGTGCCCGGCACGACACCGGCGAACAGCTTCGTACCGGCCTCGACCGCCTCGCCGATCACCTCGTCGTCACGCTCGGTGAGCAGCGAGAAGTCGAACGAGAGGGCGTCCGCGCCCGCCCGGCGCAGGAGCGCGAACGGCACGTCGGGCGCGCAGGAGTGCACGACCGCGGGCCCGTCGTGGACGGCGAGGACGTCGCGCAGCGCGCTCTCCACGACCTGGCGGTCCACGGCGCGGTGGGTGCGGTACTCGCTGGCCGTCTTGATCTGCCCGCGCAGCACGGCGGTGAGCGACGGTTCGTCGAGCTGCAGCACGGGCCGCGCGCCCGGTACGCGCTTCTTGACCTCGGCGAGGTGGGCCCGCAGGCCCTCGGCGAGCGAGCCGACGAGGTCGCGGCAGGCGCCGAGGTCGGAGAGCGCGGCCTCGCCGTTCCTCAGCTCCAGGGCGGCCGCGAGCGTCCACGGGCCGACGGCCTGCACCTTCAGCGGCCCCTCGTACCCCTGCGTGAACTCCTCGAGGGCGTCGAGGTCCTCGCCGAGCCAGGACACCGCGCGCCGCGTGTCGCGGCCCGGCCGGTCGCCGATCCGCCAGCCGCTGGGCTCCACGCGCGCGTACAGCTCGACGAGCAGCCCCGCCGTGCGTCCGATCATGTCGGCGCCCGGTCCGCGCGCGGGCAGCTCCGCGAGGTACGGGATGCCCTGCTCCGGGGTCTCGAAGGTGCCGGTGACGGTCTTCGCGGTCTCGCGGGCGTCGCCGCCGGGCATGGACCCGACACCCGTGGCCGGGCCCCACCACGCCGTGCCGTCCTGCATCGCGCTCACCGTCCCGGCCGCACCGTCAGGTCGTTGACCTCCGCGTCGCGCGGCAGGTCGAGGGCCATCAGGATCGTCGTGGCCACCGACTCCGGGTCGATCCAGCGGTCCGCGTCGTACTCCTTGCCCTCCTGCTGGTGCACCTTGACCTGCATGGGGCTCGCGGTGCGGCCCGGGTACACGGAGGTGACGCGGACGCCGTTGCCGTGCTCCTCGTTGCGCAGGGAGTCGGCGAGGGCCTTCAGGCCGTGCTTGGAGGCGGCGTACGCGGACCAGTCGGCGCTCGCGCGCAGGCCCGCGCCGGAGTTCACGAAGAGCACGTGGCCCTGGGTGACGCGGAGTTGGGGCAGGAAGTGCCGGGTCAGCTCGGCGGGCGCGATCAGGTTCACGTTCAGCTGGTGGCGCCAGGACTTGGGGGTGAGCTCGCCCACGGGGCCGAGGTCGACGACGCCCGCGATGTGCAGGAGGGAGTCGACCCGGTCGGGGAGCGTCTGGTGCGAGAAGGCCCAGGAGAGCTTGTCCGGGTCGTTCAGGTCGCCGACGAGCGTCTGCGCGCCGGGGTACTCGGCGGCGAGCTCCTTGGCGCGGGCCGCGTCGCGTGCGTGCAGCACGAGGGTGCCGCCGCGGGCGTGGAGGCGGCGGGCGACGGCCGCGCCGATGCCGGAGCCCGCGCCGGTGATCACATGAGTTGCCATGCGCTTATGGTCGCATTCCGGCCGAGAGGGTCCCGCGTGTGAGCTGGTGGGTGCCCTCGCGGGGCGCCCCAGGCCCGCCCCTTCACCGAAACCAGGAGGGCTCCGCCCCCCTGGACCCCCCTTTTATCCGCGCTTCGCGCTCGTCCTCAAACGCCGGACGGGCTGGAACTGGCCTCCAGGTACGCCAGTGCGCTCGCCGGGTCCTCCGCGAAGAAGACCAGGTCGGCGAGGGGGACGGGGAGGAAGCCCTCGTCCTCCATGCGGCGGAACTGCTGCTTCAACCCGTCGTAGAACCCCTCCGTGTTGAGCAGCACCACCGGCTTGGTGGTCCTTCCGTGCTTCTTCAGCTCCAGGATCTCCGTGGCCTCGTCCAGCGTGCCCGTGCCGCCGACCATGATCACGACGGCGTCGGCCTTCTCCAGGAGCAGCGCCTTCCGCTCGGCGAGGTCCTTGGCGATCACCATGTCGTCCACGCCGGGCCTGGCCTTGTCGGCGAGGAAGTCGACCGAGACGCCTATGAGCCGCCCGCCCGCCTCCTGCACGCCGTCCGCCACGACCTTCATCAGGCCCACGTCCGAGCCGCCCCAGACCAGGGCGTGGCCGCCCTTGCCGAGCAGCTTCGCGAAGTCACGGGCGGGGCGGGTATAGGTCTCGGACAGGTCGGCGGCGGAGAGGAAGACACAGATTTTCATGGGGCCTACGGTACGTTCCGCCACTGACACCGCGGCAAGAGAGGAACCGACCGTGAGCAAGGGACACCGCATCACCGTCGAGCAGGGCACTCAGCACGTGCGCGTGACGCACGACGGCGAGGTCGTGGCGGAGAGCAGCCGCCCCCTGGTGCTGCGCGAGACCGGCTACCCGGCGCGCTACTACCTGCCCCCGGAGGACGTGCGCACCGACCTGCTGGCGCCGTCCGGCACGCACACGTACTGCCCCTTCAAGGGGACGGCGTCCTACTGGTCGCTGCCGGGCACCGAGGACGCCGTGTGGGCGTACCCGGAGCCGAAGCCCGAAGTGGCCCAGATCAAGGACCACTTCTGCTTCTACGAGGTGGAGGAGGTGCCGGCCGCCTGAGCGCGGCCGCCCCCTTGGGCCTAGGCCGCCGTCGCGGTGAACGTCCTGCGGTACGTGGCGGGTGACACGCCGAGGACGGAACGCATGTGCTGGCGCAGCGAGTTGGCGGTGCCGAAGCCCGCGCGGTGGGCCACCAGGTCGATGGGCAGGTCGCTGGTCTCCAGGAGGTGGCGGGCGACCTCGATGCGCTGGGACGTGAGCCAGCGGCCCGGCGTGGTGCCCACCTCGTCGCGGAACCGGCGCGTGAACGTGCGCAGGCTCATGCGGGCGTGCGCCGCCATCTCGCCGAGCGTGAGGGGCTCCTGGAGGCGTTCCAGGGCCCACGCGCGCGTGGGTGCCGTCGTGGCGACCGTCGGCTCCGGCACGGGGCGTTCGATGTACTGCGCCTGCCCTCCGTCGCGCCAGGGCGGTACGACGCAGCGGCGGGCGACGTGGTTGGCGACGGCGCTGCCGTGGTCGCGGCGCACGAGGTGCAGGCACAGGTCGACGCCGGCGGCGACGCCCGCCGACGTGAGGATGTCGCCGTCGTCCACGAAGAGCACGTCCTCGTCGAGCCGCACGCGCGGGAACTCGCGCCGGAACTGCTCGGCGACCTGCCAGTGCGTGGTCGCGGGCCGCCCGTCGAGGAGCCCGGCCGCCGCCAGGACGAACGAGGCGCTGCAGAACGACACCAGGCGCGTGCCCGGGCGCACGCGGCCGAGCGCGGCGGCCAGCGGCCCGGGCAGCGGATCGGCCGCCGTCGCGTCGGCACAGGGCCCCGCGGGCGGGATCACCACCGTGTCCGCCGCCTCCAGGGCCTCGGGGCCGTGCTCGACCGTCACGGAGAACCCCGCGTCCGTCCGCACGGGGCGGCCGTCCACCGTGCACACCACGACCTCGTACAGCGGCCGTCCCTGCGCGTCGTCGGCGTTGCCGAACACGCGCGAGGGGATGCCCAGCTCGAAGGGGTAGACGCCGTCCAGGGCGAGGACGGCGACGCGGTGCGGCGCCGGGGGCGGGGTTGCTGACCTCATGGCCAGATCCTGTCACATGCTGACCAAACTGCCAGCACCGTCGCCGGTCCCCCGGCCGCACTCTGGTGACCGCCCACCAGAGAGGAACGAGATCCATGAGCTCCCGCACGACCAGCACGAACGGCACGAACGGCACGCCCCGTCCGACCATGCGTGCCGTCAGCCCCCGCACCTGGGGTGCCCCCGAAGTCCTGGTCCCCGTAGAGGTGGACCGCCCCGAGCCCGGACTCACCGAGATCCTGGTCCGCGTGCACGCCGCGGGCGTGAACCCCGTCGACTGGAAGACCCGGACCGCGGGCGCGTTCGGCACCTGGGGCGACACCCCGATCCTCGGCTACGACGTGTCCGGCACCGTCGAGGCCGTCGGCCCCGGAGTGACGCTCTTCCGCCCCGGGGACGAGGTGTTCGGCATGCCCCGCTTCCCGGAGCAGGCGGGCGGCTACGCCGAGTACGTGGCCGCGCCCGCGCGGCGCTTCGCCGCGAAGCCGGACGCCGTGGACCACGTCCAGGCGGCCGCGCTCCCCCTGGCCGCGCTCACGGCGTGGCAGGGCCTGATCGAGACGGCCGGGCTGCGCGCCGGGCAGCGCGTCCTGATCCACGCCGCCGCGGGCGGCGTGGGCCACCTCGCCGTGCAGATCGCCAAGGCGCACGGGGCGTACGTCATCGGTACGGCGCGCGCCGACAAGCACGGCTTCCTGCGGGGGCTCGGCGCGGACGAGCTGATCGACTACACGACGACGGACTTCGCGGACGCGGTACGGGACGTGGACGTCGTCCTGGACGGGGTGGGCGGGGAGTACGGCCCCCGCTCGCTGCCGGTGCTGCGCCGCGGCGGCCACCTGGTCACCCTCCCGGACCCGGGCGGCCTCCCCGACGCCGCGGCGGCCGAGGCCGCCGGTGTGCACACGGGCTGGACGGTCGTCGAGCCGGACCGGCACGGCCTCCTGGAGATCGCCCGCCTCGTGCAGGAGGACAAGCTGCGCGCGGAGATCGACACCGTGCTGCCCCTGGAGGACGCCGCCAAGGCACACGCCTACGGAGAGCGGGGCCGCACCCAGGGCAAGATCGTGCTCCGGGTCGCCTGACGGCCACGGGGCCGCCGGAACGCGGGCAGGGGCCCCAGCAGGGCCGGGAACCTCAGCAGGGCCGGGAGGACGGGCCGTCGTGCCGGGCCCAGAGCGGCCCTCCGTCGCGGTCGTACAGGACCAGGTTCGCGTCCGCCCGGACCCGCAGCCGGGCGCCCCAATCGCCGCACCCGCCCGTCCCGAGGGACCACAGGGGGGTGCCCCGCCCGTCGCGGACGACGACGTTCCCGTCCCGCTGCATCCGCAGCGACACGTTCCGGCCCCGGGTGCCGGTCTGCAGCACCGGGGAGTACGTGCCGAGCCGGTGGCGGTAGAGGACGACGTTCCCGTCGCCCTGGACCCACAGCTCGTACCCCTTCCCCAGCGCGGCACGGGCGGCGAGGTGCTTGCCCTGGGTGAGGCACTCACCGGGCTTCAGGGAGTCGTGGTGGCCCGCGGCGCCCCGGGGAGGCGTGGCACAGCCGGCCCGCGCCGTGGGCAGCCCCTTGAGGGGGGCCGACGGCAGGGCGGGGACCGTGGCGCCCTTCTTCGGCTGGACGGCCCGGGGAGGCCCCGGGTGGGACGCCGTGGACGCGGTCGTGCCCGGGGCGTCGGGGCGGGGCTTGGGCAGGGCTCCGGTCGCCAGCGGGCCGAAGGTGACGACGAAGGCGAGCGCCACGGTGCACAGGGAGTTCCCGCGCCGTGCAGCGCCCGCCAGTGTTCTTCCGAGGATCATGCGGCCATGTCACCGCACGGTGATCCATGGCCGGTCAACGCGCGGTAAACGGCCCCCACGGGGGCAAGCGGGACGAGACGGGTCAGACGGGCTCCGGCGGGAGCAGGCGGAGTCGGGCCGGATCAGACGGCCGCAGCCGCCGTGCGCTCCGTCGTCGCGATCGTCGCCGAGCCCACCACCCGCGTCCCGTCGTACAGCACGATCGCCTGGCCCGGGGCGACGCCGCGCACCGGCTCCGTGAAGGAGACCCGCAGCTCGCCGTCCACCAGCTCCGCCGTGACCGGCGTCTCGTCGCCGTGGGCGCGCAGCTGCGCGGTGTACGTGCCCTCTCCGGAGGGGGCGGCCCCGCACCAGCGGGGCTTGATGGCGGTCAGGGCGGTCACGTCGAGGGACGCGGCGGGCCCGACCGTCACCGTGTTGTTCACGGGCGAGATGTCGAGGACGTACCGCGGCTTGCCGTCGGGCGCGGGGGTGCCGATGCGCAGGCCCTTGCGCTGGCCGATGGTGAAGCCGAACGCGCCCTCGTGGGTGCCGACGACCGCACCGGACTCGTCGACGATGTCGCCCTCCGCCTTGCCGAGGCGGGAGGCCAGGAAGCCCTGGGTGTCGCCGTCGGCGATGAAGCAGATGTCGTGGGAGTCCGGCTTCTTCGCGACCGCGAGGCCGCGGCGCTCGGCCTCGGCGCGGATCTCGTCCTTCGTCGTCACCGTGTCCCCCAGGGGGAACAGCGCGTGCGCGAGCTGGCGGTCGTCCAGGACGCCGAGGACGTACGACTGGTCCTTGGCCATGTCGGATGCGCGGTGCAGCTCGCGGGTGCCGTCCTCGCGCACGAGCACCTGCGCGTAGTGGCCGGTGCAGACCGCGTCGAAGCCGAGGGCGAGGGCCTTGTCGAGCAGCGCCGCGAACTTGATCTTCTCGTTGCAGCGCAGGCACGGGTTCGGGGTGCGCCCCGCCTCGTACTCGGCGATGAAGTCCTCGACCACGTCCTCGCGGAAGCGCTCGGCGAGGTCCCAGACGTAGAACGGGATGCCGATCACGTCCGCCGCGCGGCGCGCGTCGCGGGAGTCCTCGATGGTGCAGCACCCGCGGGCGCCCGTGCGGAAGGACTGCGGGTTCGCCGAGAGCGCCAGGTGCACTCCGGTCACGTCGTGCCCGGCTTCGGCGGCACGGGCCGCGGCGACGGCGGAGTCGACGCCGCCCGACATGGCGGCGAGGACGCGGAGCGGACGGCTGGTGCGCTGCGAGGTCTGCGAAGTCATAACTCTCACAGGGTACGGGGCCGCGGGAACCTCTCGCCTGTGAGTATGCGTTCACGATCACATGGGGGACGTGAGCGAGAAGGACGACAGCACCAGCGACGGGCCGTCGCCGGAGCCCCGGCGGGCGTCGACCCGGCGCGCTCTGCTGATCGGCGGCGCCGCGGTGGCCGTCGGCACGGCCGCGCTGCTCCACGACGAGCTCGGCCGCCTGTGGTGGCGCCTGCCGGGGGTGGTGAAGAAGCGCAAGGAGGGCGAGGTGGACGCGCCCGGCGCGCAGTGGATAGCGGCCTCCGGCGCGAACTGGCGCCGCGCCGACCGCCCCTCGGACTACGAGATCGACCGCGTGGTGATCCACGTGGTCCAGGGCGGGTACGCGTCGGCGCTGCGGGTCTTCAAGGACCCCGGCCACGGCGCCGCCGCCCACTACGTGATCCGCAAGGACGGCCATGTGGCACAGATGATCCGCGAGCTCGACGTCGCCTACCACGCGGGCAACAGGGACATGAACGAACGCAGCGTGGGCATCGAGCACGAGGGCTACGTGGACCGGAAGGCGTCGTTCACGGACGCGATGTACGCCTCGTCGGCGCGCCTGACGGCCGGGATCTGCAAGCGGTACGACATCCCCGTGGACCGGAAGCACATCATCGGCCACGTGGAGGTCGACGGCACGGACCACACCGATCCCGGGCCGCACTGGGACTGGGACCGTTATCTGCGCCTCGTGCGCCGGGAGCGGGACAGACCGGCCCGCCCCAGAGCTTCGGGCTCGCCTGGCTGAGCCGGGCTGCCCTGGCTGAGCCGGGCTCGCCTAGCTGAGCCCCGCCGACCGCGCCCGCTCCACGGCGGGTCCGATCGCCCCGGCCACCGCGGCCACGTCCGCCTTCGTGGACGTATGCCCGAGGGAGAAGCGCAGCGTGCCGCGCGCGAGGTCCGGGTCGGTGCCGGTGGCGAGCAGGACGTGGCTGGGCTGGGCGACGCCCGCGGTGCAGGCGGAGCCGGTGGAGCACTCGATGCCCTGGGCGTCCAGGAGCAGCAGCAGCGAGTCGCCCTCGCAGCCGGGGAAGGTGAAGTGCGCGTTGGCGGGCAGCCGTCCCGCGGGGTCCGGGTCGCCGCCGAGGATCGCGTCGGGGACGGCCGCGCGGACGGCCGCGACCAGGTCGTCGCGGAGCGCGCCGACCTCGCGGGCGAACTGCTCGCGGCGCTCGGCGGCGAGCTGCCCGGCGACGGCGAACGCGGCGACGGCGGGCACGTCGAGCGTGCCGGAGCGCACATGGCGTTCCTGGCCGCCGCCGTGCAGGACGGGCACGGGGCTGTGGGCGCGGCCGAGCAGCAGCGCGCCGATGCCGTAGGGGCCGCCGATCTTGTGCCCGGACACGGTCATCGCGGCGAGCCCGGAGGCGGCGAAGTCGACGGGCACCTGACCGAAGGCCTGGACGGCGTCGGCGTGCAGCGGCACGTCGAACTCGGCGCAGACGTCGGCCAGTTCGCGTACCGGCTGGAGGGTGCCGATCTCGTTGTTGGCCCACATGACGGTGGCGAGCGCCACGTCGTCGGGGTTGCGGGCGATGGCCTCGCGCAGCGCTTCGGGGTGCACGCGGCCGTGCGCGTCGACGGGGAGGTACTCGACGGTGGCGCCCTCGTGCTCGCCGAGCCAGTCCACGGCGTCGAGGACGGCGTGGTGCTCGACGGGGCTCGCGAGGACCCGGACGCGGGCGGGGTCGGCGTCGCGGCGGGCCCAGTACAGGCCCTTCACGGCGAGGTTGTCCGCTTCCGTGCCGCCGGAGGTGAGGACCACCTCGCTGGGGCGTGCGCCGAGCGACTCGGCGAGCGTCTCGCGGGACTCCTCGACGGTGCGGCGCGCCCGGCGCCCCGCCGCGTGCAGCGAGGAGGCGTTGCCGGTGACGGAGAGCTGGGCGGTCAGCGCCGCGATCGCCTCCGGAAGCATCGGCGTGGTCGCGGCGTGGTCGAGGTAGGCCATGGTGGGCACGATTCTACGAGCCGCGGGCCCGGGGCCCGACGCCGCGGTGGCCCTCGTGACGCGATGACGCCGGTGCCGCGCCGTCAGCCCGCGAAGCTCCAGGACACCGTGCCGTCCGCGGAGATGAGCGCCGCGAGGACGACGAGGTCGGCCACGCCGAGCGTGAGCCCGAGCAGCGCGCGCCCCCGGCGTGCGGTGCCGCGCCACAGGGCGACGGCCGCGAGCGCGATCGCGATGGGCCCGAGGACGACGTTCAGGACGAGCAGCCCGAGCAGGCCGAGCACGAAGGAGGCGACGGCCATGCCGTCGCTGTCGCGACGGCCGACGGTGCGCCCCTTTGCAGATGCGGTGAGCGTCATGATGCGGCTCCTCTTGGGTGGGCCAGGTGCGGGTCAGCGGTGCCGGGCGTGGCGCTCACGGACCGCGAACACCAGGAGCCAGACGCCGATGACCGAGGCGGCGACGAGGGTGACGGGCAGCGAGACGTGCGCCACGGTGCCCATGGCGACGCCGAGGAGAAGGAGTGCGGCGACGAGGAACAGCACGGGAAGGACACCTCTCTTGGGCCTCTTGGGTTAACGCTTGTGGTTACAACTGTTCACTGACCGCCGAGTCTACTACTCAGCGCGGCTTTCCAATCCCAGAGAACAGTTGTTAACTGCATGGCATGAGTCACACCCTCGGCGACCGCCCCGCCGGCACCCGGCAGGCCCAGAAGCAGAGGACCCGCCAGGCGCTCCTGGACGCGGCCCTGCAGCTCCTCGCGGAGCAGAGCCTGTCCAGCCTCGGCCTGCGCGAGGTCACCCGTGCCGTCGGCGTCGCCCCCACCGCCTTCTACCGGCACTTCCGCGACACGTCCGACCTGGGCGTGGCCCTCGTCGAGGAGGCTCTCGGCAGCCTGCACACCACGCTCGCCGCGATGCTGGCGGCCACCGGCGACGGCGAGGAGCGCATCGCGGCCGCCGTCGAACTGATCGCCTCGTACGTGCGCGAGCACCCGGCTCACGTCCGCTTCATCGCGCGGGAGCGGCACGGCGGCGTGAAGGCCGTGCGGGAGGCCATCGGCGGGCAACTCGCGCTGTTCGCCCAGGAGGTGGCGGCGCAGTTCGCCAAGGAGCCGGAGGCGGCGGGCTGGAGCGCGGACGACGTCCTGATGCTCGCGCGGATGTACGTGGACCACATGGTGATGACGGCCTCGGCGCTCCTGGAGACCGACGACGAGCGGCAGGTCACCGACACGGCCCGCAGGCAGCTGCGGCTCGTGGGCCTGGGCCGGCAGTATTGGCTCGACGCGCCAGTAAGGGGCAACTAGCCTCTGCGGGTATGACAACCATGCCCACTGGCCAGGCCGCCGACGAGACCGCGAACCAAGCCACCGACCGGACCGCAGGCCAGGCCGTCGACCGGACCGCGGACTGGCCCCTCGACCAGTCCTTCGCCTCCTCCTCCGGCACCATCCGCTGGACCGCGCTCGGCCCGGCCGACGCGCCCCCCGTCGTCCTGGTCCACGGCACGCCCTTCTCGTCGTACGTCTGGCGGGGCGTCGCCAGGGCGCTCGCGGGCCGGCACCGCGTGTACGTCTGGGACCTGGCGGGGTACGGCGCGTCACAGATGCGGGCCGGGCAGGACGTGTCCCTCGCCGCGCAGGCCCGCGTGCTCACCGAACTGCTCGCCCACTGGGGCCTCGACGGCGCCCGGGAACCCGCCGTGGTCGCCCACGACTTCGGCGGCTGTGTCGCGCTGCGCGCCCACCTCCTGCACGGCGCCCGCTACGCCCGGCTCGCCGTCGTCGACCCGGTGGCGCTCGCCCCGTGGGGCTCCCCCACGTACCGGCTGCTCGGCGCGCACGCGGACGTCTTCGCGCAGCTGCCGCCCGCGCTGCACGAGGCGATGGTGCGCGCGTACGTCGGCTCGGCGAGCCACCGCGGCCTGCACCCGGCCGTCCTCGACCGGCTCGTGGAGCCCTGGTGCACGGACGCGGGCAGGCCCGCCTTCTACCGGCAGATCGAGCAGAACGACCAGCGCTTCACGGACGAGATCCAGGGCAGGTACGGCGAGGTGGAGCCGCCGGTCCTCATCTGCTGGGGCACCGAGGACACCTGGATCCCGGTCGAGCGCGGGCACGAGCTCGCCGGGCTCGTGCCGGGCGCCGAGCTGCGCCTGATCGAGGGCGCGGGACATCTCGTGCAGGAGGACGCGCCCGCGGAACTCACCGCGGAGCTCAGTCGTTTCCTTCTTGCGGGCCCCTCCGGAACTCACTGACGTACAGAGCGGTGACGGCCGCTGCGGCCCGCGCCAGCTCCTCCCGCACGCGCTGCGGCGAGATCACCTCGACGGTGTCGGCGAAGGGCAGCAGCGTGCGCGCCGCGCCCACCGCCTCGAAGTCCAGGCTCACAGTGATCCACTCCCCCGCCCCGTCGTCCTCGACGACCTGCGTGAGGGTGCCGGAGTGCAGCCGCAGAAAGCGCTCGTAGACGCGCCTGCGCACCCGCGCCGTCACCTCGACCCCGCCCGCACGCCGCTCGACCTGGCGCTTCAACTCCTCCCAGACGTCGGCGAGCTCCACCCCCGCGCGGCGGCGCACCGGCTCGTCCGCCGCCGTCGCCGCGCGCACCCGGTCGGCGCGGAAGAGCCGCGGCTCCCCGCGCAGGTCGGCCACGAGGTACCAGACACCCGCCTTGGACACGAGGCCGTACGGATCGAGGGTGTACGCGCGCGGCTCGCTCGCGCCGCTGTGCAGATAGCGCACGCGCAGGCGCCGGTCGGCGAGGACGGCGTCCTGGAGCACGCCGAGGTGGTCCACGGGCAGGCCGGTGCCGGGGCCGCGCGCCCACCGCGAGGCGTCGACGAGGATCCGGCGGCTCGTCAGCTCGGCGGCGGGCCGGTGCGGTTCGGGCAGTGCGGCCATCACCTTGCGCAGCGCGGAGCCGAGCGCCGAGTCCAGGCCGAGCGCGGCGTGCGCGCCCTGCGCGGCGAGGATGAACAGGGCGCGCGACTCGTCGGCGGTCAGGCCCGTGACGTCCGTGCGGTAGCCGGGGAGCAGCGCGATGCCGCCGTGCCGGCCCCGCTCCGCGTACACCGGCACCCCGGACGCGGACAGCGCGTCGACGTCGCGGTAGATGGTGCGCACGGACACCTCGAGGCGCTCGGCGAGTTCGTGCGCGGGCACCTGCCCGCGGGTCTGGAGGAGCAGCAGGATCGAGAGCAGCCGGTCGGACTTCACGCGCTCAAGGATCGCGCAGCCGGTGCGGCACGAGCGGCCGGGGCGGGCCGCGGGTGATGCAGGAGCGGGCCACGAAAGACGCCGGGGCGGGCCGCGAGTGACGCCGGGCGACCCCCGGGCGGCAGGAGGCGATCCAAAAGCGACGCGAAACACTGCTCAGCTCTTCCCAAATTCTGCTTATGATTCGGAGGTGTTCGACTCCCGGCACATCAGGTCCTTCCACGAAGTGGTCCGCACCGGCTCGTACTCGGCGGCGGCCCGCTCGCTCGGCTATACGCAGCCCGCGATCACCCAGCAGATGAAGGCGCTCGAACGGTCCGTGGGCACCGTCCTGTTCACGCGCGTCGGCCGCCGGATGCGCCTCACGGAGGCGGGCGAGGCCCTGTCCCGGCACGCCGGGGTGATCCTCGGCAACATCGACGCGGCCCAGCAGCAGATGAACGCGATCACGCGCCTGCGCACCGGCCGCGTCCGCCTGTGCGCGTTCCCGAGCGCCACCGCCACGCTGATACCGGAGGCCCTGGCCCGCCTCGCCAGGAGCCACCGCGGCATCCGCGTCGAGCTCCAGGAGTACGAGCCGCCGGAGTCGCTGCAGCGCCTGGTGCACGGCGACGCCGACGTCACCCTCGCCTTCACGTATCCGGGCCTGCGCGAGGACGTGCCGGACGAGGTCGTCGAAGTACCGCTGATGGAGGACCAGCTGACGGTCCTCATGCCGACGAACCACCCGATGGCGCGGCGCCGCTCGGTGCGGCTCGCCGACCTGTCGGAGGAGCGCTGGATCGCCGGGTGCCTGCGCTGCCGGGCCAACTTCCTGCACGAGTGCGCCGAGCAGGGCTTCGCGCCCGACATCGCCTTCACCACCGACGACAACCTCGTCATCCAGAGCCTCGTCTCCGAAGGGCTCGGCATCGCCATGATGCCGGGGCTCGTCCTCAACTTCCTGTGCCACCGGTCCGTCACCGGCCGCGCCCTGGACCCGGCGTCGCGGCGCCAGGTGTCCGCGTACGTCCTGAGGGAGCACCTGCGCATTCCGGCCACCGCGGTCGTGCTCGACGCGCTGAAGGAAGTGGCCGCGAACCGCATGGGCTGCTGAACCGGCACCGGGTCGACCGGGGACAGCGCTGGTTGAGCGAGCAACCCATAAGCAGAATTTGGCCCCTGGCGAAGAAACTGTCGTTGGACGTGATGGATGATCGCGGCCGACGCTGCTTGTATGACCACCCCCACCGCACATCGCTCGACTCCCGCCCGCACCACCGAGCGGCTCGACGCGCTCGTCACCGACATCCGTGACGCCGTCGGCCGCGGCCTGCCGCCCGACCTGACGGCGTATCTGGTCGGCGAGCGCCTCGCCCCGCACCTGGGCGCGTCCGACCTGCTCACCGCCGAGCAGTGCGAGGGCGACGCCGACCGCTACCGCCAGCACCTGCTGCACGCGGAGGCCGACGGCAGCTTCTCCGTCGTCGCGCTGGTCTGGCTGCCCGGCCAGCGCACGTCGATCCACGACCACGTCTCGTGGTGCGTGACCGGCGTGCACGAGGGCGAGGAGCACGAGCGGCGCTACCGGCTCGTCCCCGCGACCGGGCCGAGCACGTCCGCCCAGCTCGTCGCCACGGAGGACGTGGTCAACCCCCTGGGCGCGGTCTGCGGCTTCGCGCCGCCCGGTGACATCCACCGCGTGTGGAACGCGGGCGCGGGCCGCGCGATCTCCCTGCACATCTACGGCGCGGACATCTCGCGGCTCGGCAGCAGCGTACGACGCGTGTACGACCTGCCGGCCGACCGCTGATGGCCCTCCTCGGGCAGCGCCCGCGGCAGACGGAGCGCGCCGCGGACACGGCGGTCGCGCGGCCGGTGAAGCCGGGGCCCTGGCCGGGCCTGGCGCTCGCCGCGGGCGGGGTCGCCCTCGCCTGGGGCACCCACTGGCTGGTGCCCGGCGTCCCGATGCTGACGGCGGCCATCGTCTTCGGGCTCGCCGCCGCGCACGTGCCGGGTACGCGCGCGTGGATACGCGGCCGGGGGCGCCCCGGCCTCACCTTCGCCGCGAAGCGCCTGATGCGGGTGGGCATCGTGCTCCTCGGCCTGAAGCTCAGCCTCGACGACGTGCTCGGCGTCGGCTGGCCGACCGTCGCGATGGTGCTCGTGGTGGTCGCGGCGACGTTCTTCGGTACGTGGTGGCTCGGGCGTCGCCTCGGGCTGCCCGGCGACCAGCCGCTCCTCATCGCCACCGGCTACTCGATCTGCGGCGCCTCCGCGATCGGCGCGGTGAGCGACGTGTCCAAGAGCGAGGAGCGGGACACGGCGGTGTCCGTGGCCGTGGTCACGCTGTGCGGGACGCTCGCCATCGCCGTGCTGCCGCTGCTCCAGGGGCCTTTGGGGCTCAGCGACGCGGAGTTCGGGCGCTGGGTCGGGGCGAGTGTGCACGACGTGGGGCAGGTCGTCGCGACGGCGCAGACCGCCGGGGGTGACGCGCTCGGCGAGGGCGTCCTGGTCAAGCTGATGCGGGTGGCGATGCTCGCGCCGCTGGTCGCGGCGGTGGCGATGTCGGTACGGGCTCGTGGCGCGGGGGCCTCGGGCGGGGCGGGGGCGCGGCCCCCGCTCGTGCCCCTGTTCGTCGCCGGTTTCGTGGTGATGGTGGGCGTGCGGAGCACCGGGTGGGTGCCCGGGGGTGCGCTCGACGTGGCGGGCCACGTGCAGGAACTCCTGCTGGCCGCGGCCCTGTTCGGCCTCGGCAGCGCGGTGGACCTGCGGTCGCTCGTACGGACCGGGGGGCGGGTGGCCTTGGTGGGGCTGTGCGCGTGGGTGGTCGTGGGTGGGGTGTCGTATGCGGGGGTGTGCTTGACGGGGTGACGGGTCCCCGGCACCGGGGCGGACGTCACCGCACCGGGCACCCGGCACGTGGGGCTGTGCCCACCCGTTCCGCCCCAGCGGAACGACTGCCCACAGCCGGGTAGGGCAAGACTCGGCACACCGTCCGCCCCTGCGAAACGCCCGCCCCGGCCGGGCAACTGCCCACAGCCGGGCTGGCGAGGCCCCGCCCCGCGGGCAACGGCGGCCAGCCGGTGGGTAACACATGGGTGGGTGGGCGGGAAGTCACCGCCGCGGAGCGGCGGCTGGGCCGACACAGGCACCCCCGCCCAGCCGAGCAACTGCCCACAGCTGGGCCGACGAGGCCCCGCCCCGCGGGCAACGGCGGCCAGCCGGTGGGCAACTCATGGGTGGGTGGGCGGGAAGTTGCCGCCGCGGAGCGGCGGCTGGGCCAGCACAGGCGCCCCGCCAGAATCAGCGCAGGCGCACCCGAGCCAGTTGGCGCGACTGGGCCACCAGTCGGTCCGCGGCGTCCCAGATCTCCGCGTCCTCCTCCAGGAAGCCCCCGGCCAGGTTCCGCGTCGCGATGGAGACCCGGAGAGGCCCGGCCACAGGCCGGGCGCGCACGTGCACCGTGAGTTCCACGGTCGGCACCCACCCCAGGAGCCCGATCTCGAACGCCGTCGGCGGCAACGCGTCCACCGCGAGCAGCAGCGACAGCGGATCCGCGGGACGCCCGTCCGCGAGGCCGAACCACCCCCGCATCTCCCCCTTGCCGGACGGCTGCCCGAGCGCCCAGCCCAGCGTCGCGGGGTCGAGCTTGAGCCACAGCCGGTCGGCGATCGCGGAACTGCCGGGCACGGGCGCGCCGTCCGGCGCGTCGTCGGGCCCGAAGCACTGCTCGACGGGCGGAAGCCGCGGCGGCTCGGCCGAGGTGCGCACGTCGTCGGGCAGCGCGTCGAGGTCCCCGTACGAGGCGAGGACGCGCAGGCGCTCGACCTCACGCCCGTCCGCCTCGTACTGCACGAGCGAGGCCTGCCCGGTCGACAGGCCGCGGCCGTCGCGCACGGACTCGGTGCGGATGACGGCGGGCCCCGGCTCGGACGCCGTCAGATAGTGCGCGGAGACCGTGAACGGGTCGGCGTGCGGCAGCGCGTGGGCGAGCGCACGGCCGACGACCGCGAGGAGATAGCCGCCGTTGACGGCGTTGATGATGGTCCAGCCCGCGGAGAGCTCGGCGTCGTAGACGCCCTGCTCCCGGAGGGTGACCGCGGTGTCGCGGTCGAATTCGCTGTCGCCGATCGTCGCGCCCGCTACCGGCGCCGCAGCTGTTTCCGCCATGCCAGCAACGTACAACATGCAATTACTGAGCGGTAGCTTTTTCTGTCACGGCCGCCCAGCACCCGCTCACGGGCCGAAGCACACGCGCCCGCCCCCGCCACCCGCACCACCCACCGCGGCCGGAATCAGACAGACCTCGGCCCTCTTCGGGGACCGGGCCGCCGTCATCGGGGTCGCGACGTAGCCGTCGGGGTCCCGCGCGACGACCCGCTTGGTGCGCGCGCCCGGCAGGGACAGCTCGATGCGGTCGCCGACGCGCAGGTTCATGCCGCGCGCCCAGACCGCCCCGCACTTGGCGCTGTGCCGGATCTCCACGCGCTGCCCGCCGGGAGCCTGCCGCACCAGCGGAGAGGCGACGATGCCCGCCTTGCCGCACCCCATCGCCAACGGGTCCTTGCCCTCGCAGGCCTTGTCGCGGCACCCCACGTCGTAATAGACCGAGGGCCCCGTGGACCCCACCTTCGTCTCCTGACGCCCGGTCGTCGCGCCGCTCGACAGGACCACCGCCAGCGTCACGGCGACGGCCGCCGCCACGCCGCCGCCCGCGAGTGCCGCACGCCACCGGCGCCGGGACCGCCGGACGTCCGCCGCGGCGGACGGCTCCGGCGCGGGCACCGGCGTCGACGCCACCGATGCCGACGCCACCGGTGTCGACCGCGCCCGGCCGCTCCACGCGTGGTCCGCGAGCCCCCACAGCGCGAGCAGCCGCTCCGGCGGCGCCTGCGCCACCTCGCACAGGGTCACGACCGCCCGCTTCGGCGGCTGCTGCTCGCCGTTGAGATAGCGGGCCCAGGAGGACTTGCTGTACGGAGTGCGGCGCGCGAGCGTGGCCAGGCTCAGGCCCGCGCGCTGCTTCACCTCGCGCAGTTCGGTGGCGAGGCGGACACATTCGAGCGGCCGGTCGGCGTCTGTGCCGTTCGCCGTGCTCACCGCCGCAGCGCCCCCCACGTGTCCGGGCCCACGATGCCGTCGGGCGCCAGATCCACGGACCTCTGGAAGCGCTTGGCCGCGCTCTTGGTCTTCGGGCCGTACGCGCCGTCCACCGTGCCCGGGTCGTAGCCGTGGTGGCGCAGCAGGCACTGGGCCTCCACGACCTCCCAGCTCGTGCTGTTGGTGTCGAGCAGCGCCTCGGTGCTGAGGCTGTACGTGGCGTACAGGGCGCCGTCCTTGCGGCTGATGTCGCAGCGGTGCTTCTTGCCGGGGACGTAGTGGAACTCCCCCCGGTCCCCCGGCCGCAGGCCCGGCTCCGCCTGCTGCCCCTGCTTGTCCCTGCCACCGGCGGACGACGAGCCGTCGTCCTCCCACGGGCGGCCGATGAGCAGTCCCGCGACGAGAGCGAGCAGGGCGGCGCAGACCGCGCCGACGAGCAGGCGGCGGCGGCGCCGCGGCCGGGTCCCGCGCGGCGGCCCGTCCCGGCCACCGCCGACGACGTCACCCCCGGCACCCACACCCCCGATGCCCGCACCCCGGGCGCCCTCTGCGCCCTCGGCGCCCTCTGCGGCGCCGGCCTCGCTCTCCCACGCCTCCGCGGCCACGTCCCGCAGCGCGACGAGGCGGCCCGGGTCCGCCCCGCACACCCGGGCCAGCTCCTCGACGGCCTCGCGCGGCGGCACCGCCCTGCCGTTGAGATAGCGCGCCCAGGACGAGCCGCTGTACGAGGTCTTGGCGGCGAGCGCGGACTGACTGAGTCCGCTGTGGTCCTTCAACGCCCGCATCTGTACGACGAGTTGCCACACCCTCCGGTCGAGCGAGGCGGGCAGCTCCTTCCAACGCGACATGTTCCACCCCTGACGCGTTCGAGATCCCCCGGAGCGCCGAACGCCGTCCGCCGTGTGTCATCGGACAGCTGTGCGCCCTCCGCCTGAAGGAACGCAGGGCCGGGCGGCCCGGTTCCAGCGCACGGTCGGCCACCGCACGACACACGCCATGAACGACAAGCCGTCCCGCCGTCCCACGACGCCACCATCCGGCGCGGCATCCCAGCAGGTCAGCGACGTGGTCCTCCCGTAAGACCGGCACTTGGCGGCTCGCCCTGTCCGCCGCGCCACCGGTCGGCGCACAGTCGGAATCGCACAACGGGCGGCGTGGTCCACCCCACGCCGCCCCCTCACGAAAGCGCACCACACACGGCAGCACAGGGAAGGAAGGAACCCTCATGCTCATACGCAAGCGCTTCGCACTCGGCACGGCGGCCCTGGCCCTCGGCGGTGGCCTGATGGCATCGGGTGCGGCACCCACGGCCTTCGCGTCCCAGGGGGCGGGCGTCCCGCGGGCGCCGCAGGCCACGACGGGCGTCGACGACTCCGGCTGGGGACACTCTGCCGAGGCCCGGCGGCCCGGCTGCCCGTGGCCGTACGTCTGCTTCTACAAGGGCAACACCCGGCTCGCGATGTACAAGGACATGGGCTACCAGCCGCTCGGCCCGCGGGCCAAGCAGGGCAAGGTCATCACCAACGCGCGCGGTGACGACGGGGCCAGGGTCTACTTCCGGCACACCAGCGGCGCCCGGGACTGGGACTGCGTGAAGCCGCACGAGACCCGGTACGTCAACCCCGGCTGGAAGCCGTACGCCATCGACATCCGCACCAGCCCCAGCTGCCGGTGACCGGGCAACGGCGGGCGGCCCGCCCTCCCTCGGGGGAGAGGGCGGGCCGCCCGTCCGTCCGGCGCACGCCGGTCAGACCGAGTCGTCGGCCGTCGAGGAGCGGCGGTTCCAGGCCCGCGGCGCCCGCCAGTGGTAGCGCATCGCGAGCAGCCGGAGCACGAAGGCGGTGACGATCGCGAGGGCCGTCGTGTACCCGTTCAGCGCGTCGAAGCGCAGGCACAGGACGACGATGGTGGCGCCCACGATGGCGGGCACCGCGTACAGGTCCCGGTCCCAGCGCACCAGGGACGGCACCTCGTTCGCGACGATGTCCCGCAGCACACCGCCGCCCACCGCGGTGGCGAGGCCCAGGGTCGCGGACGCGGTGAGGCCGAGCCCGTAGTCGTACGCCTTGGTCGTGCCCGCGACGCAGAACAGGCCGAGTCCCGCCGCGTCGAACACGTTGACCGCGAGCTGGGTGCGCTCCACCTCCGGGTGCAGGAAGAACACGAGGAGCGCGGCGATCAGCGGCGTGATGAAGTACCCGAGATCGGTGAACGCGGCGGGCGGCACCGCACCGATGACCAGGTCCCGGAAGAGCCCGCCACCCAGCGCCGTGACCTCGGCGAGTACGGCGATGCCGAACACGTCGAAGTTCTTGCGCACGGCGAGCAGAGCGCCGGAGATCGCGAACACGAAGATCCCGGCGAGGTCCAGGGCGTGCTGGACGGACGGGGTGAACAGTTCCAAGAGCACGAGTCATTCTCACCCAGCGGCAAGACGACATCCCGCACCTCAGCCCGGTCCCGTCCCCTCCCGCCCACCCGCCCCTCCATCGCGCTTCGCGGCTCGTCCTCAAGCGCCGGACGGGCTGATATTGGGGGGTCTGGGGCGACAGCCCCAGTGGGAAGGGCG
>NZ_JBHYJH010000139.1:0-26840 GCF_042740445.1 Streptomyces sp. NPDC059003
GCACCCGGGCGGGTGGGTGGGGGGAAATAGCCCGTCCGGCGTTTGAGGACGAGCGCGGAGCGCGATTCGTGGGGTGGAATCTCGTGGTGGACGGGCAAAGTGGGGCAATGCATCCGTTCACCTTCCGTTCAGCCCGATTTCGGGTGGAACGTCTCGTGGCCGGGCGGCGGTGTCGGCCCGACGATCTGCTGACGCCCGTCCACGTGTCCCTGCGGGACAGCCGGACCCTCAATCTCGCGCTCCCCTCCCCCGGCCCCGGCCTCCAGAGCGCCGAGCTCCGCATCAGCCGGGGCCACCGCCGCTTCCGCGTGCCGCTCGCGCAGGAGGGCCGGGACCTCCTCACGGCGACGGTGACCCTGCGCGAGGCCCCCGGCCCCGACCCCGTCCTGCGCGAAGGCGTCTGGCGCCTGACCCTCGTGACGGTCGGCGGCGACGGCCGCGTACGCCGTCATGGGCTCGCCGTCGCCGCGGACCCGGCGCTGCCGCCGTCGCCGATGGCCCCGTACGCGCCGAACCCCCGTACGGGCACGCTGATGCGGGTCGTGCGGTGCCGGGGCGGACGGGCCGCGGTGCAGGTCACGCGGTCGCGCCCGCGCGCGGAACTGGTGCGGTTCGTGCCGCTGGGGGACGGGATCACCGTGCACGGGCGCCTGGTGGCGGCCCGGCCGCAGGGGCGGGGGCTCGCCGTGCGGCGGCGGGACGGGCTCGGGGTGGGGGTGCCGGTCGAGTGGGACGGGGACCGGTTCAGCTTCCGGGTGCCGTTGGAGGGGATGGCGGGGGCGGGGGGTGGTCAATGGGTGTGGGACTTCCGGGTCGGAGGGCTGCCGCTCGGCCGGCGGCTCAGCGACGTACGGGACCTGTCGGCGTCGTGCCCGACGCCGTTCCGGGTCGTCGCGCTGCCCGGCGGCGGACTCGTCCGCGCCCACCCGCACTTCACCGCGTCCGGCGCGTTCGCGGTGACCTGCCTGGCTCTCGGTGACCTCGCGAAGGAGACCGCATGAAGATCACGTATCTGCTGGGCTGGGGCGACGAGATGGGCGGCACCGAGCTCGCCACGTACACCCAGGCCCTGCACCTCGCCGAGCGGCACGACGTGGAGGTCGTGTCCGTCTTCCGCACCCGGCCCGAGCCGTTCTTCCCGCAGGCGCGCGGCGTCGCCGTGCGGTATCTGGTCGACCGGACCGTGACGCCCGAGCGGCCGGTGCGGGACTCGGGGCTCGACGAGGGCGTCTGCCGGACGCTCGCCGCGCTGCCCAGCGACATCGTCGCGCCCGCCTGGGAGCCCGCGTTCGACCGGCTCTCGGACGTGGAGCTGACGGCCGCGCTCACCGCCCTCGACGCGGACGTCCTGGTCACGACGACGCCCGCGCTGCTCGCCGCCGCCGTACGGCTCGCGCCCGCGCGGACCGTGACCGTGCACCAGGAGCACCGCCCGACGCAGCGCCGCGGCCCGTCGGGCGAGCCGCTGCTGCTGCACGCGCCGCGCCTGGACGCCCTGGTGACGCTGACGGAGCGTACGCGCGAGTGGATCGCGGAGTCCCTCGGCGCGACGGCGCCGGAGCTCGCCGTGATCCCGAACGCCGTGCCGGACGGCTTCCGGCCGCGGGCCGACGGCGAGAGCAAGGTCGTGGTGATGGCGGCCCGGCTCACGGGTGAGAAGCGTGTCGATCACGCGATCCGCGCCTTCGCCCAGCTCGCTGACGCGTACCCGGAGTGGACGCTGCGGATCTTCGGCAGCGGGCACCGGGAGCAGAGCCTGCGCCGCCTGGTGGACGCCTTCGGGCTTCAGGACCGGGTCGAACTCCTCGGGCCCTGCCAGGACATGGCGGCCGAGTGGGCCAAGGCGGGGCTCTCGCTGATGACCGCCGGGCACAACGAGGCCTTTCCGCTGGTGCTTCTGGAGGCGCTCGCGGCCGGGGTGCCCGTGGTCGCGTACGACGTCCTGACGGGTCCCGCGGAGATCGTGCGGCACCGGGTGGACGGGCTGCTCGTGCCGCCCGGCGAGATCGACCGGCTCGCCGCCGCGATGGGCGAGCTGATGGCCGACGACGAGACACGGCGTGCGTATGCGCGGGCCGCGCGCGAGGGGGTGTACGCGCGCTTCTCGTCCGAGCAGGTCACGGCGGCCTGGGAGGAGTTGTACGCGCGGCTCGTGGCGCGACGCGACCGGCCGGAGCGGCTCGCGGAGCGCGCCGACCGGGTGGCGCTCGGCATCGCGTCGGGCGGCCCCGGCTTCCGGCCGACCGCCCCGCACACCCTGAACGCCGCCGCCCCCGAGGACGAGCGGGCCCGCGAGGACGAGATCCTGCGGGCGCACACCGGCCTGGTCCGCTCGGTGGGGCGGCTCGCCGAGCAGCGCGACGACGTCGGCGCGCCCCAGGTGACGCACCGGAACCTCGACCTGACCGCGTCCGCCCTGGAGTCGGAGGCCGTCCCGTACGTCCTGGTGCGCACGAACGGCGGCTCGACGTCCCACACCCTGGCCGTGCCCGACGACCACCGCGACGCCGCCCTGAAGGCGCTCGCCGGGGCGCTGCACGGACAGCCCGTGTACGCCGAGCTGGTCGCGCCGCGCGACGCGGCCCCGGGTGTGGTGCTCGCCGAACGCCTCGACGGTGTGGGCGAGGTGGCGGGCGTACGCGTCTTCAAGCCGGTCACCAGCACGACCCTGTCGCTGCGGCACGGCGTGCAGCAGGCGTGCACGGTGGCGTTCTGGACGCGCGGGCCGGGCGCCGGCGACGAGGCCTGGCGGGCGCCGTTCGGGACCACGCTCGCCGGGACCGAGCTGCCGTCGCTCGCGCCCACCACGCGGCTGCGGGTGGGCGCGCGGGACTGCCCGAGCGTGGACGTGTTCGGCGAGCTCCTCATGAAGGACGTCGACTTTCCCGTCGACGCCGTCTACACCTGGGTCGACGACTCCGACCCCGAGTGGCGCGCCGCCCGCGCCGCCGCCCTGGGCGGGCCCGGCGACGCCGCGTCGCCCGACCGGGGCACCGTCCGGTTCCGCAACCGCGACGAACTGCGCTACTCGCTGCGGTCGTTGGCGATGTACGCGCCCTGGGTGCGGCACGTGTACCTGGTCACCGCGGGCCAGGTCCCCCACTGGCTCGACGAGGACCACCCGGGCCTGACCGTGGTCGACCACCGCGATCTGTTCGCCGAGCCCGACGCGTGCCTGCCCACGTTCAACTCGCACGCCATCGAGACCCAACTGCACCGCATCGAGGGCCTGTCCGAGCACTTCCTGTACTTCAACGACGACATGTTCCTCGGCCGCCCGACGACCCCGGACACGTTCTTCCTGCCGTCGGGGCTCGCGCGGATCTTCTGGTCGTCGGTGTCCGTGCCCGACCTGCCGGTGTCGGACGCCGACGAGGGCTATCTGGCCGCCGCGAAGAACAACCGCGAGCTGCTGCGGCGCGACTTCGGCCGCACGGCGACGCACTGCTTCCTGCACGTGCCGTACGCGCTGCGGCGCAGCGTCCTGGAGGAGCTGCACGAGCGGTACGGCGACGAGCTGCGGGCCACCGCCCGCAGCCGGTTCCGCGGCAACGCCGACCACGCCCTCGTCTCGTCGCTGCACCAGCACTACGCGTACCTGACGGGCCGGGCCGTGCCGGGGTCGATCGCCTACGACTTCGTGGACATCGGGCGCCGCCCCGAGCACGCCCGGCTCGGCCAGCTGCTGCAGTCCCGCAACAAGTCCGCGTTCTGCGTCGGCGAGTCGCCCGGCGGCGACCTGACGGACGAGGAGACGGCACTCGCGATGCGGGCGTTCCTGACGGCGTACTTTCCGGTGCGGTCGCCCTATGAGCGGGCCAGGGGGTGAGGTAGCGCGGGGCGGCGCGGTGCCTACGCCGCGGAAACCTCTATTCCGTGGGCGAACAGCGCCGCCTGCACGCGGTTGTCGACGCCGCACTTGGCGTACACGGCGCTGATGTACGACTTGACGGTGCCCGCGCTGAGGCCGAGGCGCTTGCCGATCTGCTGGTTCGTCAGGCCCTCGCCGAGCAGCGCGAGCACCTCGCGCTCGCGCAGGGACAGCGGGAGCGCGCCGCCGCTCTCGCGCGGCTCCGCGCGGGAGACGGTGGCGCCCGTGTGCTGGATCCAGGCGGCGGGCAGCACGGCCGCGCCCGACGCGAGGGTGTGCACGGCGTGCGAGAGGGCGCGGACGTCGGCGTCCTCCGGGAGGTAGCCGGAGACGCCGAGCGGCAGCCCGATGACGGGCGGGCGCGTGGCGGCAGCCTCACCGAGCAGCGCGACAGGGACGCAGGGAAGCTCGCCGCACCTGACGGCGTCGAGCAGGCGGTCGATGCCGGGCAGGGACCGGGACGCCAGGACGACCGAGTCGGGCCGGGTCCGCAGCCCCGCTAGCACCTCGTCGACGCCTCCGTAAGAGGCGACCGTGAATTCCTCACCATCCGCGAGGGACTGGGCGAGCCCCCGGCGTATCCATGGGTGGTGGTGAGCAACCGTCACGTTCAGCATGGGTCCCCCGAACGATCCATTAGTTAAGAAGTTGTCAATTTGTGGTCAGGCTTCAACCTACCCCAGCGGCGCCGCGTTGACGCGAGGCGTCGAACCCCTGCGCACGCGGGGACAACTCCCGCCTGTATGTCCGCATTTGATGCGGCTACGCCCCAGTAACTGCCGAATGGCCCCGTCAACAGGCAGTACGGGGCTCCGCCGATCCCGCACAAGATCGTCACGGGCCCGGCGCAGTCGCCGGGTCCGGAACCGGACGTGCCCGCCCCGCGCCAATCGGGGCGGGCACGGGTCCGATCGTAATGAACCGATTCAGATCCGAAGGAACACGCAACATGAACCGCTCGGCAGCCCGCCGTCCCCTGTCCGCCGCCGCCGTCACGGCCACCGTCTTCGGGGCCTTCCTGGTCGCCGCGACCGCCACGCCGTTCTTCCTGAAGAACGTGCTCAACATGAGCAAGGACTCCGCGTCCACCGTCTACCAGTCGATCATGGCGGGCATGGACGTCGCGTCCGCGATCGGCCTGGTCACCGGCGGTCTGGCCATCGGCTCCATCGTGATCTGGGGCGTCAAGCAGGCCATCAAGAAGGGCGGCAAGAAGGCCGTCATCGCCTAATTCGGCGCATGCGTCACGCCGGGGCCCCGCGGTTGTGCGGGCCCCGGCGGGCGAGACCGGCGGCGCACAGGCGGTACGGCACAGGCGGTACGGCACAGGCGGTACGGCACAGGGGGAGGAGAGCCATGGGGATGACGGCCACGACGGCCTTGACGGCGACGACGGGCGCGACGGCCGGTCTGTTCCGGCGGCAGTGGCCCGCCCTGGTGTCCGGCGCCCTGCTGTGGCTCGCCGCGTTCGGCGCGGGCTGGTGGTACGCGCCCACCGACCCCACCGGGGTCAGCCGCGCCCCCAAACAAGGTGACTGGGGCCTGTTCACGGAGATCCTCGCGCGCAACGTCGGCGTCTCCGCGGCCCTCTTCCTGGGCGTCGTCACGCTCGGCGTGATGACGATCCCGCTGACCCTCGTGACGGGCACCCTCGCCGGTTACTTCTGGGGCCAGGGCAGCGCGGTCCTCAGCACCGGCGAAATCGTGCGGCACCTGCTGCCGCACATGCCCCTCGAACTGGCCTGCCTGGCGCTCGCCGCGGCGGCCGGGCTCGTGCCGCTGGTGACGTGGGCACGCGCCGGACTCGGACGACGGCCCGCACAAGGGACGGAGCGCGGGGCGGGGCGCGGGACGGAGCGCGGCGCGGAGCAAGAGGCCGTGCGGGGCGGGCGGTTCGGGTTCCAGGACGCCTGTCTGCTGTGGGGCGTGTCGGTGGCGGGACTGATCGTGGCGGCGGGAATCGAGACATGGGTGAGCACGTGAGTACGACAGGCGCAGTGAGCACGGCCGGGACGGCGGGCGCGACGGGGACGGCGTCGGGCCTGCCCGCCTACCAGAGCGAGGAGTCGGACGCGACCGCCCCGGCGGCGGACGCCGCGGGGCCCGGTGCCCGGCTGCTCGGCAGGCGCGGGCGCGCCCTCGGCGTCGTCGCCCTGGTCCTCGCCACGATCGGCTTCAGCGTTCCGCTGTGGGGCGAGATACGCGAGCGGGTCGTCGACCGCGTCGACGACGCGCCCGACGGCGCGATCGGCATCGGCACGGCCATCGCGTGGTGCACCAGCGTGCTCTCCAACATCGTGACGCTCGGCGTGCTCGCCGCCGTCGTGGGCGTGCTCGGCGCCGTCGCCGCGCGCCATCTGCCGCTGCCCGCCGCGTGGGGCACCGACCGCTTCGCGGACTTCACCGCGCTGCGCCGGGCCTTCGTGCTCGGCTGGATCGCCTTCGTACTCGCCAAGCTGACCTGCTGGTCCCTCGGCCGGATCGCCCTGGGCGAGTCGATGTCCCGGGCCGTACCGTCCGTGACGCACCTCGACGCGTGGCTGCCGCTGCTGCCCTGCGCGCTGCTGCTCGCGGGGCGCGCCGCCGGGACGACGTGGGCGCGCGCCGCGTGCGTCGCGGCCGCGGTCACCGCCGTGTACGCCACGGCGCTGGGGCTGCTCCCGTCCTGACGCCCGCCTGACGCCTCACTCCTGCCCTTCCTGACTGTTTTCTTCCCACGCGCCGCGCCTCCCCCCACGCCCCGCTCCCGGAGAACCCATGCTGCACCGCCTCGTCTTCAACACCCTCGGCAATCCCCGGCTCATCCGGTTCGTCCTGCGCTGCTGGACCGTGGTCGTCGACGGCATCGCACGGCCGGGGGTGCGGATCGCGGGCGGGGTGCTCGCGGCGGCCGCCGGGGCAGTGGCGGTCGCGTACTTCTTCGTCTTCCGGGCCACGACCGAGGAGACGCGGCGGGCCGTCGCGGCCTCCGACGATCTGCGCGGCGACCCGAAGAACGTCATGGACACCGTCGAACTCCTCAGCGTCGTCTGGCTGATCAGCGGCGTCGTGATCCTCGCGCTCGGGCTGCTCGTCGCCCTCGCCCGCTGGGGCAGCGTCCTGATGATCGTGGGCGGGGTCCTGTGGTGGGCGCCGCTCGGCATCCTGGGCCTCTATCTGCCGACCGCGTCCGCGCCGAAGCTCCTCGCGGCCGTCTTCGTGGCGCTCATCGTTCCCGCCACCGTGCTCTGCCCCGCCGAGCGGTTCGGCGGGGCGCGGGCGCGGGCGCGTCAGGGCGAGGCGGCATGAACCGCTGGTTCCGTACGGCGTACGCGCTCTGGCTCGCCGACACCCGGCGGCGGCTCAACCTCCTCGCGGGCACCGGGCCCTCGGCCGCGCGGCGACGACAGGCAGCGTGGGTCGTCCTCGGCGCCGGGGCGGCCGCCGCGCTCGGGGCGCTCGTCGTCCTGGGGCGCACCCTCGGCGTCCTGGCGCCGCCCGGTGACACCGTCCGCACGGACCTCGCCGCGTGGACCTGGACGCCGGTGGCGCTGTGGTTCCTGTTCCAGGTCCTGAAGGCCGAACCCGCGCAGGCCCGCGCCCTGGTGAGCCCGCCCGACGGGGACGTCCTGCGGACCCTTCCGGTGTCGCGCGCCCACCTCGTGGCCGCCCGGCTCGTGGCGCCCGCCGCGGGGGTCGCCGTGCTGCTCCTGTGTGCCGCCGCCGCGGTCGCGGTGCCGTGGCTGTCCGCCGGTGCGGAGGGCCGCCGGGTGCTTCCGGTGCTCCTGGTGCACGCGGTGGGCGCGGCCGTGAGCGGAGTGGCGCTGCGCGTCGCCCTGGTGACGGCCCTCATGGTGCGGGTCGTCCGGATCCCGCATCTGCCGCGCGTGGCCGTCGCCGCGGTGGCCGGTGCGCTCGTCGGTGTCGTGGCGGGGCCGTTCGTCCGCGCGCTCGCGGGCGACGACGGGCCCTCGCAGGACCATGCGGCACGTCTCGTCGGTGACACGCTCGCCGCGGCGAGGCCGCACGCGTGGTCCGTGCTGCACCGGCCGGGCTCGGTCGGCCTGGCGGCGGCCGGGTACGCCGTGGTGGCCCTCGCCCTGAGCGCCTTCGCCGTGCTCCGCGTGCGCGCCACCGTGCGGCGCGACGCGGGTGCCGATCCGCTGCGCCCGGCGGTGGCGCGGCGTGCGGCCGGGGCCTTCGGGGCCTGGCCGTCGTCTCCGTACGCACTGGTGTGGCGGGTGACGTGGCTGCGGCTGCTGCGCGGGCACCCGCAGACGGTGGGCGGGGTCGCGCGGCTCCAGCGGGCCAGCGTGTTCGCGGGCGTGGCCTGCGTCGGGGTCGTCGTGGCCCTCGGACACCCGTTGTGGCAGCTGCCGTTCACCGCCGTGGGTGCCCTGTTCGTGGCGGTCGCGCTCATCACGACCAGCGAGGTCGTCCAGGTCTGCGGCATCGAGGCCGACCGGGAGTGCTGGGACGCGCTGCGCCAGTCGCCGCGGCCCACCGGCGCGTGGGTGGCGGCCAAGGCCGGGACCGCGGCCGTCGCGGTGGCCGCGGTGACCGCGCCGTTCTGCCTCGGCGCGGCGGCCCTGTGCGGGGTCGACAGCGCGGCCGGGTGGGCGCGGGCGCTGCTCGCCCTCGCCGTCGTGGCCGCCGGCGCGGGCTGCGCCACCGTGCTCACGTACTTCTGCGTGCCACGCCCCGAGGGCTTCGCGGACGGCCGCGTCACGCGGGCTCCGGCGGCGGACGTCACGGAGGGCGTGTTCGTCGCCCTCCTCACCGCACCGGTCACCGCGGGCGCGGGCCTGAGCGGGGCGCTGACATCGGGCACGGCCACGGATGTTGCGCACGGTGCGCTGCTTGTGGCGTCGCTGGCGGCGGCGTACGGGGCGCTCCGCGCGGTGGGCCGACGGGACTTGGGGGCGGGGGCGTTGGGGCGGTCGGTGGGGGCGGGTGCGAGTGCGGCTGCTGCGGCTCCGGCTCCGGCTCCGGCTCCGGCTCCGGCTCCGGCTCCGGCTCCTGAGTCTGAGTCTGAGTCTGAGTCTGAGTCTGCGGGTGCGGGTGCGGGTGCGGGTGCTACGGCCAACGAGTCGGCTACGGCTACTGAGTCTGCGGGTGCATCTACGTCTGCTTCCGCTTCTGCGGCTGCTCCGGCGTCGGCGCTCACGTCGCACGCGGCGGCCGGGACGGCGACGCCATCTGCGTCGGGCGTGGTGAGCGCGTCGGGCGGATCGGGAGCGGCAGCCGCGACGCACACATCGGATGCGGTAGGCGTGGCAGGCACGGCGGGCACAGCCGAGGCAGCAGGCGCGACAGGCACGTCATGTGTGCCAGGCAGGTCAAGCAACACGGGCGTGCCGGGAGCGGCAGGCATGGCGAACACGGCAGGCGCAGCTGGCGCAACAGGCATGGCGAGCACGGCGGAGGCGGCAGGCGCGACGAGCGTGGCAGGCGCGACAGGCGCGACAGCCGTGTCCACCACCCCGCCCCGCCCGACCACCCCCACCCTGACCACACCGGCCAGGCCCCCGGCGCCCACCCCGGCCCCCAACCCACCCACCTCCTCCGCGCCACCCACATCGCCCGGCTCCCCCACCCCCTCCTCACCCCCATCACACCCCCACCAGACCCCCGGGACGCATCAGTGATCGACATCGAGGATCTCGTCGTACGCCGCGGCGGTACGGACGTGTTGCGTGGCTTCAGTGCGCGGGTCGACGAGGGCGCGTCCGTGCGTGTCGTCGGGCCGAACGGGAGCGGCAAGAGCACGCTCCTGAGCGTGCTCGCCGGGCTCGCCGTGCCCGACGCGGGGCGGGTCACCGTCGACGGGCGGGCGCCCGGCGACCCGGCGGTGCGCGCCCTGCGCGGGTTCGTGCAGGAGCCGCCGCCGCTGTACGAACACCTCACCGCAGGCGAGCAGCTGGCGTTCACGGCAGGCGTATGGGGCGTCCCCGCCCGGGAACTGCGGGAGCGGGCCGGCGCGCTCGGCCTCGGCGACCGGCTCGACGTCCTCGCCGGTGACCTCTCCCTGGGCCAGCGCAAGAAGCTCGGCTACGTCTGCGCGACCGCGCACGCGCCCCGCCTCGTCCTGCTCGACGAGCCGTTCAACGGCCTGGACACGGAGGCCGAGCAGGCGGTCCGTGACGATCTGGCCCGCTGGCGGGACGAAGGCCGCACCCTCGTCCTCGTGTCGCACTCCGACAGTTCGGTGGCGGGCCTGGTGGACGACACGCTGACCGTGGGGGCCGACGCATGATCGAAGTACGGGACCTCGTCAAGTCGTACGGCGGCAAGCGCGTCCTGGACGGCCTGACCTTCACGGCCGCGCCCGGCCGCGTCACCGCGTTCCTCGGCCCCAACGGCGCCGGCAAGAGCACCACCCTGCGCATGGTCCTCGGCCTCGGCACACCGGACGCGGGCAGCGCCCTCGTCCGCGGCGTCCCGTACGCCGAACTCCGCGACCCGCTGCGCACCGTCGGCGCGCTGCTCGACGCCTCCGCCTGTCACCCCGCGCGCAGCCCGCGCGCCCACCTCGCCTGGCTCGCGCGCACGCACCGCCTCCCCTCGGCGCGCGTGAGCCAGGTCCTCGACCTCGTCGGGCTCGGCCCGGCCGCGCGGCGGCCCGTGAAGGGGTTCTCGCTCGGCATGCGCCAGCGCCTCGGCATCGCCGTCGCGCTCCTCGGCGACCCCGAGGTGCTGCTCCTCGACGAGCCGATGAACGGCCTCGACCCGGAGGGCATCCAGTGGCTGCGCGGCCTCCTCCGCGCCCTCGCCGACGAGGGCAGGACCGTCCTGGTCTCCAGCCACCTCATGCACGAGATGGCGGTCACCGCCGACCATGTCCTGGTGATCGGCCGGGGCCGGGTCCTCGCCGACGGCGGCATCGACACCCTGGTCGACGCCGCGCCCACGGGCGTACGCCTCGTCTCGCCCCGGCTCGGGCCGCTCTCCGCCGCCCTGCGCGAGGAGGGCGCCGACGTGACGTACGACGACGCCCCCGAGACCGCGACCGTGACCGGCATCGCCAGCGCCCGGATCGGCGACATCGCCGCCCGGCACGGGTGGAGCGTGCACGAACTCACGCCGCTCCGGCCGTCGTTGGAAGAGGCCTATCTGCGGCTCACCGCCGACGCCGCCGAGTACCGGGCCGCGGCGCCGGACCCCGGCCAGTCCGGTCAGTCCGGTCAGTCCGGCCGGTCCAGTCAGCACGCCGACGGCCGGATGGAGGCCCCCGCCCATGCGTGACCTGCTCGCCGCGGAGTGGATCAAGCTCCGCACCGTGCGCTCGACCTGGTGGCTGCTCGCCCTGGGCTGCGCCCTCACCGTCCTCGTGAGCCTGCTGTTCTGCGCGCTGATCGGGCCCGAATACCGCCGCGCGGACGCGGCACGGCAACGGGAACTCGACCCGGTGGGGCTGTCGTTCACCGGCCTGCAGTTCGGTCAGGTGCCGCTGGTCGTCCTCGCGGTGCTCGCGGTCGGCAACGAGTACGGGACCGGAATGATCCGGACCACCCTCGCGGCGGTGCCTCGCCGGGGACGGTTGCTGGGGGCCAAGCTGGGCGTGCTCGGGGTGGTCGGGGTCGGATGGGGGCTTGTCACAGGGGGTGTCGCCGTGTTCTCGGCCAGTGCCGTTCTCGGGGCGCGGGCGCCGTTTTATGGCGATGCCTTGCGGGCGGTTGCTGGCGCGGGCGCCTATGCGGGGCTGCTCGCTGCGCTCGCCGGGGCGTTCACCTTTGTGGTGCGGCGGTCGCTTGCCGCGCTTGGGGTGTTGCTTCCGATGCTCTTTATCGTCTCTGGTGCGCTGGCTACCGCGCCGCGGTTGCGGCCGGTTGCTCGGTTCCTGCCCGATCGGGCCGGGATCCGGCTGATGCAGGTCCATCAGGATGTGGGGGATCTTTCGCCTGCGGCGGGGGGTGGGGTGTTGTTGCTGTGGGCCTCCGCCGTGGCGGCGGTTGCGTATCTCGTGCTGCGGCGCCAGGAGGTCTGAGTACCTGCGGGTTCGTGGGGGCTGAGCGCGCAGTTCCCCGCGCCCCTTTCAGGGGCGCTTCAGTTCCCCTCTAGAAAGAGGTGCCGTACCACCCTCTCCGCTGCACCACCATCGTCGTACGGGCAGAAGCGGGACCGGAACGCCGCCCTCAGCCTCGTCGTGTCCGGCGTGTCCCATGTGTCGTCCCGGAACAGTGCCGTCAGCTCGTCCTCGGTGGTGGCCACCGCGCCCGGTGTGTCGCCGGGGCGGCCCGACAGGAGGTCGAAGTACGTGCCGCGGGCCAGGTGGTAGGCCTGCCAGTCGGGGGCGTACGTGATGAGCGGGCGGTCCAGGCAGGCGTAGTCGAACATCAGCGACGAGTAGTCCGTCACCAGCGCGTCGGCGGCCAGGCACAGCTCCTCCACGCGCGCGTGCCCGGTGACGTCGACGATCCGGGGGTGCGCGCCGAGGCCCGCGGCGGCGCCGTAGAAGTAGTGGGCGCGGACCAGGACGACGTAGGACGGGCCGAGCGCCGTGGCGAAGCGGTCCAGGTCGAGGCGCGGCAGGAAGCCCTTCTGGTAGTCGCGGTGCGTGGGGGCGTACAGGAGGACCTTCTGGCCGTCCTCGACGCCGAGTTCCTCGCGGATGCGGGCGGTGTCGTCGGGCGTGGCCGTGAAGTACACGTCGTTGCGCGGATAGCCCAGTTCGAGGGGGCGGTAGGCGGCGGACGGGTAGACGCGCTCCCAGACCTCCGTGGAGTGCGGGTTGGCGGACAGGCTGTAGTCCCACTGGTCGACGTGGTCCATGAGCCGCTGGAAGCTGAGGTTGTGGGTGCTCGCGGGGTAGCGCCGCTGGTCCATGCCCATCTTCTTCAGGGGCGTGCCGTGGTGGGTCTGGAGGTAGACCTGGCCGGGGCGCTTGGTGAAGCCGCCGGGGAAGCTGGAGTTGTTGATCACGTACGTGGCGCGGGCCATGAGCCGCCAGTACTCCCGTGAGCCCGCGACGACGTGGTCGACGCCCGGCGGCACCCGGTCGCGGTGTGCGCGGGCGACGACGAACACGCCCCGGATGTGCGGGGCGAGCTCGCGGGCCTTGGCGTGGATGGCGGCCGGGTTGCAGCTGACGCCGCGGTTCCAGTACGCGCCGTAGACGGCGAGGTCCGGGTCGAGCCGCGCGGTGCGCAGGGCGGTGCGGTACTCGGTGCGCTTGACGCGCAGGCCGAGCTGCTTCTTGCGGCGGGCGAGGGCGGCGCGCACGGACGCGCGGCGTGCGCTCGCGCGCTCCAGGCCCCGGTACGTGCCGTACGCGCCGTCGGCCAGGGCGCGTTCCTCGGCCGACGCGGGCTCGTGTCCTGGCGGCCGGTGCGCGGCGAGCAGACGGGCGGCGCGGCGGAAGAACTCGGCGCGGTCGCGCGGCGCGACCCGGCCGGGGTCGTCGAGGACGGCGAGCAGATGGCGGACGGCGTGCGGGTAGAGCCGCGCACCCCCGTCAGCTCCCCCTTCAGCTCCCCCTTCGGCGCCCCCGTCAGCGGGCCCGGACAGCGTCGCGAACAGCTCCTCGTACCGGTCGAGCACCCCGAAGTGCCGCTGCCCCGGCGACTTCGCGAAGCTGCCGACGCGCCGCTCCCGCCAGCGCACGCACACCCGGTCGAGCACGGCGACGCGGTCACCGGCCTCCAGGACCGACCGGTGCGCGGGCACCACGTCCTCGTAGGGCCCGGCGGAGAACGCGAGGCCCCGCGCGGTCCAGAACTCCCGCCGCACGACGCGGTTCCAGGCGGCGGGCGCCGCCGCGAGCGGGTCGCCGCCGAGGTCGTCGTGGACGGCGCGCACGTCGCCCCACCAGTTGAGGCGGTCGTGCCCGAAGAGCAGCACGTCGGGCTCGCCCGCGGCCGCCAGGGCGGCGTCGACGGCGGCGAGCGCGCCGGGCAGGAGCAGGTCGTCGCCGTCGAGGAAGAGCAGATGGGTGCCGGTGGCGTGGGCGGCGCCCGCGTTGCGGGCGGGTCCCGGGCCGCGGCCCTCGGGCAGGCGCACGAGCCGCACCCGCGGATCGCGCCGCGCGAACTCGGCGCCGATCCGGGCGCAGCCGTCGGGGGAGGCGTCGTCGACGACGAGGAGTTCGAGGTCGCCGAAGGACTGATCGAGCACCGAGTCCAGGCATTCCCTCAGATAGGCCTGGACGCGGTGGGCGGGCACGACAACCGAGAAGCGCGACATGGACACCGACGGTAGCCAATGCGTACGGACTGTCGAAGAACCCTCACTCATAGGGGTGATCAACGGCAACAACGCCGACCGGACCGGGCAAACAGGGCGAATGACCCCGTAAGAGGCGTAACACCCCCGTTCTCCCGTGCTTCGCAGCTTCCTCCATGAAAGGCCGGTCGCCCGTGCAGCCTCGACTCAGCGTCGTCGTGCCCATCTACAACGTCGAGGAGTTCCTTGAGGAGTGCCTGGAGTCCGTCGCCCGGCAGACGTTCGGCGACCCGTCCGGCGACGACCGCCGCGGCGGTCTCGAGGTCGTCCTCGTCGACGACGGCTCCACCGACGCGAGCCCGGACATCGCCCGCGCCTTCGCCGCCCGCGACCCCCGTTTCACCTACGTCCGGCAGCCCAACGCGGGCCTGAGCGCGGCCCGCAACACCGGTGTGCGGCACGCCAGTCCGGGCGCCGAGTACCTGACGTTCGTGGACAGCGACGACGTCGTGCCGCACGACGCGTACGCCCGCATGATCGCGAGCCTGGACGCGAGCGGCTCGGACTTCGCGAGCGGCAACGTCTGGCGCCTGACCGAGCGCGGCCGCTCGCAGGCCTGGCAGTACCAGTGGCTCACCGAGCCGCGCACCCGCACCCACATCGGCCGCGACCTCGCCCTGCTCGCCGACCGCGTCGCCTGGAACAAGGTCTTCCGCAGGGAGTTCTGGGACCGGCACGCCTTCACGTTCCCCGAGGGCAGGCTGTACGAGGACACGCCGGTGATGATCCCCGCGCACTTCCTCGCGTCGTCCGTCGACGTGCTGAGCGAGCACGTCTACTACTGGCGGGTGCGCGAGGGCTCCATCACGCGGCGGCGCACCGACGTCAAGGGCGTGCGCGACCGGATCGCGGCCTGCGCGCACGTCAGCGCCTTCCTCGCCGAGCACGCGCCGACGCCGGAGCTGAAGGCGACGTACGACGCGTCGTGCCTGCGCGACGACTTCGTGTACTTCCTGGAGGGGCTGCCGATGGGCGGGCCCGAGTACCGGTCGGCGTTCCTCGGCGGCACCGCGGAGTTCCTCGCCGCCGCCGAGCCGGGCATCCTGGGCCGTCTGCCGGTCGACCTGCGCGTGAAGTGGCAGCTGGTGCGCGAGGGGCGTACCGACGAGCTGATCGGGCTGCTCGCCCATGAACAGCGGGGCGGCAAAGGGGCGTTCGACGTTCGGGGCGCTGTCCGGCGGCACGCCGTGTTCCCGGGCGTCGGCCGGCTGCCGAAGGGCGTCACCCGGCTCGGCCGCGGCGAACTGCCCGTCGTGGCCCGCCTGACCGAGGCCGCCTGGGACGCGGACGGGCTCCTGCGCGTCCGCGGCCACGCCTACGTGCGCAATCTGGAGGCGGCGCGGCCGGGCAGGTCCGTGAAGGCCGGGCTGCTCAAGTCCGCCCACAGCAAGGGCCGGTTCAAGCGGCTCCCGACCCGCACGGTCGCCGCGCCCGAGGCCACCGAGGGCTCCCGGCAGCAGCTGCACTGCTACGACTGGTCCGGATTCGAGATGACCGTCGACCCCGAGCAGCTCAAGGCGGGCGGCCGGTGGCGGCCCGGCAACTGGCTGTTCGGCATGGTCCTCGCGGGCCACGGCACCGTGCGGCGCGCGGCCGTGCGCGCCCAGGAGGGCGCCGGGGCGCAGACGCTGGTGCGGGAGCTCGGCGACGGGCTGCGGCTCGCGCTCGGCTTCAGCAAGGGGCGGCTCGTGCTGCGGGTCCAGGAGTACGCGGCGCGCGTCGACGGCCACCGGCGCGACGGCGGTGACGTGGTCCTCTCCGGCCACCTGCCCGGCCGCGCCCGCCCCGCGTCCCTGCGCCTGACGCACCCGCGCGCGGGCGCCGAGTTCACGTACCCCGTAAAGATCGCCGACGACCGGTTCGAGGTGCGCGTGCGCCTCGCCGACCTGGAGGACGTCCCGGCCGCGCCGCACCACGCGCCCGCCCAGGTCGAGCCGCCGCACGGCGACCGCTGGCAGGCGGAGCTCGTCCTGCCCGACGGCAAGCCCGTCCCCGTCGCCGCCACCCTCGACCTGCCGCCGGGCCGGTACGCGTCCCGGCCCGGCCGCGAGCTGTGCGCCACCGCCGACGACCGGGGCAGGCTCGTCGTCGAGCTGACCCGGCAGCCCGTCGCGGACCGCGTGGCGTGGACCGTCGACGGCACCCTGACGATCGAGGGCACGGCGTCGCCCGACAGCTGGCCGACCGCCGAGCTCGTGCTGCGGCACAGCGGGCGCGACGACGAGGTGACGGTGCCGGTCCGGCGGGGCCTCAGGGAGGGCGGCGAGCGGTTCCGGGCGGAGGTGGCGCCCGGGGGCGGGGTGCTGCGGGAGGGGCGGTGGTACGCGTTCCTGCGCGAGACCGGGCACGGCGGGCCGGGCGTTCCCGTGCGGGTGCTCGCGTCCGTGGGCGGCGGCTTTCCGCTCCACCACACCGTCCAGGAGCGGGAGTTCACCGTCGACCGCCGCTTCGGCGACCGGCTCCTGATCGAGGCCGGATCGGTGCTCGCGCCCGCCGAGCGCGGCGCGTACCGGCGCCACCAGCTGCGTACCGCGCACTATCCGCGCCAGCGGGAGCGGGAACTGCGCGACGCCGTCCTCTACTTCGACGGGGACTCGCCGCGCGCCGTGCACGACGAACTGGTGCGGCGCGGCGCCGACGTCGAGCACCTGTGGGTCACGCACGACCAGCAGACGCAGGTGCCGCCGGGCGCGCGCGGCGTCGCGGAGCACAGCGCCGCGTGGTACGAGGCCCTGGCGCGCTGCCGCCGCATCGTCACCGCGGGCCACCTGCCGGACTTCTTCGAGCGCCGGGACGGCCAGACCGTCGTGCAGACCTGGAACGGCGCGCCCCTCAAGCGCATCGGCACCGACCTGACGGACACCCTGTACGCCGACCACCACCACCTCGACGCGCTGCCCCGCCTGTCGAGCCAGTGGAACGTCCTGGTCTCCCCGGGCCGCTTCGCGACCGAGCACCTGGGCCGCGCCCTCGCCTACGACGGCGAGGTCCTGGAGGCCGGATCGCCCCGCAACGACGTGCTGTTCGCCGACGACCGCCGCAAGGTCGCCGAGCGGGTCAGGCGCGAGCTCGGCCTCGCCCCGGACAAGCGGATCGTCCTGTACGCGCCCACCTACCGCGACCACCTCGCGGCCGCCCCCGGCCGGTTCCGCTACGAGGCCGCCCTCGACCTGCGCGCCGCCGAGCGGACCCTGGGCGACGACCACGTCCTGCTCGTCCGCAAGCACCCGCTGACGTCAGGACGCCTCCCCGGCGCGGGCACCGGCTTCGTCCGCGACGTCACCGCCCACCCCCGCGCCGCCGAGCTCCTCCTGATCGCCGACGTCCTCGTCACCGACTACTCGTCCCTGATGTTCGACTTCGCACACACCGGCCGCCCGATGCTGTTCCACACCTACGACCTGGAGCACTACCGCGACACCGTGCGCGGCTTCTACCTCGACTTCGAGACCCGCGCGCCCGGACCGCTGCTCGCCTCCACCGGCGAGGTGCTCGGCGCGCTCAAGGACCTGGACGCGGTCGCCGCCCGGCACGCGGAGGCGTACGCGGCGTTCCGCGAGGCCTACTGCGACCTCGACGACGGCCGGGCGGCGGCCCGCGTCGCGGAGAGGCTGATGCGATGACCATGCTCCGCACGCGGCGCACGGTCCGCGGCGCGACGGCGTCCGGCGCGGGCGTGCCCTGGCGGCCGACGCCCTACCTGGTCTTCGGCGGCCTGTTCTGGCTCGTCATGTCGCTCGCGTACTGGCGGGTCCCGATGTGCTGCGACTTCGGCCAGCACGCGGCCGTCGTCGAACGCCTCAAGGCCGACCTCCTGCACCCCGCCCACCCGATGGCCGACCTGCCGGGCGAGGGCAGCGCCTACTACTCCCCGTACGCCGTCGCCCAGGCGCTCCTCGCCGAGGCGGGCGGCCTCGCGGGCTGGGAGACCGTCAAACTCTCCGGCCCGCTGAACCTCCTGGTCCTGCTCACCGGCATCGGCCGCTTCGTCCGCGCCCTCACCCCCCGCCCCTGGGCCCCCGTCCTCGCCCTCCTCGCGATGGTCCTCCTCTGGGGCACCCGCATGTCCTGGTGGAGCGGCTACCTGGGCCTGATGTCGATGACGGGCAACCTCGGCTACCCGTCGACGTTCGCCATCGGCCTGACGTTCTGGGCCTGGTCCTGGGCGGCGGCTCCGCCGAAATCCCTGTGGAGCCACGCGGGCTTGGGCGCCCTGTGCGGCCTGATCCTCCTCATCCACCCGATCTCCTCGGTGGCGGCGGTGATCGGGGTGGCAAGCTTTGCCTTCGCCCACTGGGGACATACAGCGGCCTGGCGTTGGGCGGCCACCGGCGTCATGGCACTCGCAGTGGCCGCCGGCTGGCCCTACTTCAACCCGCTCACCCTGGTCGGAGACGGCTCCGTCGACTGGATCCACCGCCAGCTCTACACCGACGTCCCCCAACGCTTCTGGCTCGCGGCCCTGGGCCTCCCGGCCCTGTACACGCGCTGGCGCAAGGACCACAAGGACCCCTTGGTCATCATGTTCGCCCTCGACTGCGCAGTCGTCGCGTACGGCTGGCTCAGCGGCCACTACACGTACGGCCGCATCCTGGGCCTGACCCTCGTCCCGCTCCAGTTCGCCCTGGCGATCGAACTGGCGGCGCCGCGCCCCTGGGGCGCGCGCCGAGGCGCCCTGGCCGGCGCGACCGCGCTCGGCGCGGCCGTCGGCTTCGCCCAGATCCAGGCGGGCGCCGTCGTCCCGCGCGCCCTGGACCCGATCGGCTTCGACCAGCCCCCGCGCTGGCCGAGTTACGCGTGGGCGGCGGACCGGCTGCACCGGGGCGACGTGGTCCTGACGGACGGCTACCGGCCCATGCGGTCGCTGCCCGCGTTCGGCGCGAACCTCGTGGCCCCGGCCTGGCCGGACGCGTCGCTCGCCGAGCCGGTGCGCAACCGCAGGCTGCGCGAGGTGCGCGCGTACCTGGCCCCGGACGCCACCCGGGCCGAGCGCGCCGCCGTGGTCCGCCGCTACCACGTGCGCTGGCTGCTGCTCGACCCGCAGCAGCGGGTGCCGCCGGAGGCGGTGGTGGTGACGTGGAGTCCGCACACCGGGGAGGTCCTGGCACGGGTCGGTGGCAAACGTACTGAAGCCCCTTAATCGGATAATTACTGTAAAGCCCTAAGATTTCCCCCGTGGAACGCATCTCGCCCCAGGCGCCCCGAGTCACCGTCGTCGTGATCGGCTACAACGACGCCCCGCACGTCGCGGACGCGGTGCGCTCCGCGCTCGCGCAAGGCCCCGTCGTGCACGAGGTGATCGCGGTCGACGACTGCTCGACGGACGACAGCGTCGCCGTCCTGCACTCCCTGGCCGACGCCGACCCGCGCGTCACGGTCCTGCGCCGCGCGTCCAACAGCGGCGGCTGCGGCACCCCGCGCAACGACGGGCTCGACGCCGCGAGGGGCGAGTACGTGATATTCCTCGACAGCGACGACACGCTCGCCCCGGGCGCCGCCGACGCGCTGCTTCGGGCGGCCCTGCGGCACGGCGCCCAGGTCGCGGCCGGACTGTGCGTGCGCCGCGAGCTGCCGTCCGGGCGCGATGTGCCCTGGCAGCCCGAGCTGTACCGCAAGCCCGCCCTCGTCGCCCGGCCCGAGCTGCGCCCGCGCCTCGTCCACGACACGCTGTGCGTCAGCAAGCTCTACCGCACGTCCTTCCTGCGCGAGCACGCCGTCCGCTTCCCCGAAGGGCGGTTCATCTACGAGGACTTCGTGTTCGGCGCCCGGCTCCTTGCCGCCGGGCCGCGCATCGCGCTCATCCCGGACACGGTGTACGTGTGGCACGTGCGGCGCGCCGCCACGAAGCTGTCGATCTCGCTCGACCGCTCCGGCATCGACAACTGGCGGGCCCGCATCGAGGCCCACCGGCAGGCCGTGGAGATCCTGCGCGCCGCGCCCGGCGGCGCCAAGCGGCTCGCGCGCGCCGCCCGCGCCCAGTTCCTCGACCACGGCCTGCGGATGTACACGCGGGAGCTGCCCGCGCGCGACCCCGAGTACCAGCGCGCCTGGTGGACGCTCACCCGCGCCTACCTCACCGAGTTCGACGCCGCCGACCTCGACGCCGCGCCCGCCCCCGGCCGCGTCATCGCCCGCGTGCTCCTCGCCTCGCCCCGGCCGCGCGACCTGGAGCGCCTGCGCGAGGTGGCGGCGCGCCCGGCCCGCCTCGCCCCGCCGTACGCGCGCGACCGCGACGGCACGCCCGTCTGGTCGGACGACCTGCCCCAGGTCGCCCTGGACCATCTGCTCGTGCGGCCGCTGCGCCTGCTGCCGCTCGCCGTCGACGCGGAGCTGCGCCCGAGCGGCGGCGCGCGGCTGCTGCTTCGCCTGCACGAGCTGTACGGCCGGGTCGCGGCGGCCGGGCCCGCCCTGGTCGACGTGGAGCTGACGCACCGCGGCAGCGGGCGTCCGGGCCTGCGGCGCACGGCGGCGTTCGCCGTCGAGACGCCCGGCGAGACCTGGACGGCGGAGGTGCGACTCGACCTCGCGGCGCTCGACGGCGACGTGTACGACCTGCGCGTCCGGCTGCTCTTCGACGACGGCTCGGCACGCGAGACGACGGCGCGGGCGGTCGCGGGGCCCGGCCTGCTGCGGCGCGTCGCGGTGCCGGGCGGGCGGCGCGGCATCCTGCTCGTCCAGCCGTACGCGACGACGGTGGGCAGCCTCGCGGTGCGGCTCGCGCCGGGCGTGCGGGGCGTGGCGGGGGTCGCCCGAAGACGGCTCGCGCGGGCCCTGCGCGGACTGCGCCCGGGAGGTGGCCCAGCCCGCTGATGTGCGTCGTACGCGGCCTCTGGGAGACTGCTCGTCCGGGATGTCCGGGGAACATTCGCGACATTTGCCATCACATACGCCAACACATACGACACGACGGGACGAGCTGACCATGACCTGGCTGATCACCGGCGGCGCGGGATACATCGGGGCACATGTCGTGCGCGCCATGACGGAGGCGGGCGAGCGGACGGTGGTCTACGACGACCTGTCCAGCGGCATCGCCGCGCGCGTGCCCGACGGCGTGCCCCTCGTCACCGGCTCGACCCTCGACGCGGACCTGGTGGCCCGCACCCTGAAGGACCACGCGGTCACCGGCGTCGTCCACCTGGCGGCGAAGAAGCAGGTGGGCGAGTCGGTCGAGCAGCCGCTGCGCTACTACCGGGAGAACGTGGAGGGCCTGCGGGTGCTGCTCGACGCGGTGGCCGCCGCGCGGGTCCCGTCCTTCGTGTTCTCCTCGTCGGCCGCCGTGTACGGCATGCCCGACGTGGACCTCGTGACCGAGGAAACGCCCTGCCTGCCGATGAGCCCGTACGGCGAGACGAAGCTCGCGGGCGAGTGGCTGACCCGCGCGGTCGGCCGCGCGACGGGCCTGCGGACGGCCTGCCTGCGGTACTTCAACGTGGCGGGCGCGGCGAGCCCGGACCTCGCCGACACCGGCGTCTACAACCTCGTACCGATGGTCTTCGAGAAGCTCACCGAGGGCGCGGCGCCCCGGATCTTCGGCGCGGACTACCCGACGCCGGACGGCACCTGCGTCCGCGACTACATCCACATCACGGACCTCGCGGAGGCGCACGTCGCGGCCGCCCGGCGCCTCGCGGACGCGCCCGACGGCACCGATCTGACCCTCAACATCGGCCGCGGCGAGGGCGTTTCGGTGCGCGAGATGGTCGACCTGATCGAGGACGTCACGGGGTACGACATCCCGGCGGAGGTCTGCGAGCGCCGCGCGGGCGACCCGGCGCGCGTCGTGGCCGCCGCCGACCGCGTCACCACCGAGCTCGGCTGGACGGCCAAGCGGGACGTGCGCGAGATGGTCGAGTCGGCGTGGGCGGGCTGGCTGCGGCTGCACCCCGAGACGCGCACCAAAAGGTAAGTACGCACTAAAAAGTCGGTACTTGAGGCAGGCGTGGGTCGGCTTCAGGCTTGAGGGCAGTCCGGCCCCCGGTTCGCCCCGGGGGGCCGGGCACTCCCCCCCTCACCTGACGCCCTGACCTGGAGCAGCCATGCCTGAGCACGCCCGCACGCCCGTGACGATCGTCGGCCTCGGCGCCATGGGCGCGGCGCTCGCCTCGGCGTACGTCGCGGCCGGGCACCCGACCACGGTCTGGAACCGCAGCCCCGAGAAGGCCGCCCCGCTCGTCGAGCAGGGCGCGACGCACGCCGCGGACATCTGCGCGGCGATCGCCGCGAGCCCCCTGACGATCGCCTGCCTGACGACGTACGACGCGACCCTGGAGGCCCTGGCCCCGGCCGCCGCAGAGCTCGCCGGGCACACCCTGGTCACCCTCAACTCCGGCAACCCCGCGGGCGCCCGCACGATGGCCGACTGGGCCGTCGGACACGGCGCGCACTACCTCGACGGCGCGATCAAGAACGTGCCGACGGCCGTGGCCAAGCCCGACACGCTGCTCTACTACGCGGGCGACCGCGCCGTGTACGACGCGCACGAGGCGACGCTGCGCGTCATGGGCGGCGACACCCAGTACCTCGGCGCCGACCCGGACCTCGCCGCCCTGTACGAGCAGGCCGTCGGCGGCACCCTGCTGCCCGCGCTGCTCGGCTTCTTCCAGGGGGCGGCCCTGGTCACGGGGCGCGGCATGGAGGCGAGCAGCCTGGTGCCGTACACGCAGAAGTGGCTGGAGATGGTCAACTCGGTGCTTCCCGTGTTCGCCGCGGAGATCGACCGCGGCGACTACTCCGAGCCCCTGTCGTCCATCGAGATCTTCCACGCGGGCATCGCGTACGACGAGGAGCTCGGCGCGGAGACCGGGCTCGACGTGCGCTGGCACGAGCCGATGCACGACCTGCTGCGCCGCGCGATGGCCGAGGGCCGCGGGAACCAGAGCATCGCGGCCCTCGTGGAGCTGCTGCGCAAGCCGGCGTAGGGGGTTCCCCGGAGCGCCGGGGGTGTAGCAGGCTCCACCCCCGGTCCGGGACTGTGCTCTCTCGTGCGGACCAGGCCCCGATTCCTAGCGTTTTCCCTGGCGGGCGGCGTGTGCCGCGACGGTCATGGAGAGGGCGTACGGGATGTTCAGGCGGCGCGCGTCCGCGCGGGAGACGACCACGGAGCGGGCGGGAAGCGGCACCGGGCACACCGGGGGAAACGATGCGCTGACGCTCGACGGCGTGGGGCGCACGTACCGCAAGGGCCGCTTCACCGCGCTGCACCCGACGGACCTGACCGTGGAGCGCGGCCGCTTCCTCGCGGTCATGGGGCCTTCGGGCTCCGGCAAGTCGACGCTGCTCCAGTGCGCGGCCGGGCTCGACCGGCCGACGTCCGGGAGCGTCCGCATCGAGGGCGTGGCCGTGGAGTCCCTGAAGGAGGCGGAGCTCACCCGCCTGCGCCGCGAGCGCGTCGGCTTCGTCTTCCAGGCGCACAATCTGGTGCCGTCGCTGAGCGTCGCCGAGAACGTGGCGCTTCCGCTGCTGCTCGGCGGCGGGGGCGACGCGTACGGGTCCGCGGCGCGCGCCCTGGCTGCCGTCGGCCTCGCCGACCGCACCGAGGACCGCCCCGCCGAGCTGTCCGGCGGCCAGCAGCAGCGGGTCGCCATCGCCCGCGCCCTGGTCACCGACCCGGCGGTGGTGTTCGCCGACGAGCCGACCGGCGCCCTCGACCCGGAGACGGCACACGACGTCCTGGCCCTGCTGCGGCAGGCCGTGGACCACGACGGTCACACCGTGGTGATGGTGACGCACGACCCGGCCGCGGCGGCGTGGTGCGACGAGGCGCTGTTCCTCGCACAGGGGCGGATCGTGGCCGCGCTCAACCGCCCGGACGCGGAGCGGGTGCACGGTGTGATGCGGCAGCTGGGGCGCGGGGCGGTGGCGGCGGCATGAAGACATCACGGCCACCGGTAGCCATGAGGGTGACCGCGCTGCTCGCGGCCCGCGCGGCGCGTACGCACCGCAAGGCCTGGGCGGCGGTGTTCGCCGCGCTCGTGCTGACCTCGGCCCTGCTAGGGGCGTTCGCCGTCGCCGTGACGTCGGCGGCGCTCGGGCACGCGCGCGTGGAGCGGTACGCGGCCGCCGACGCCGTCGTCGCGGGCGACCAGAACACCCGCTACACCGCCAAGCCGTGGGGCTCGGAACCGGAGACGGCCACGGCCGGGCTCACCGAACGGGTCCGGGTCCCGGAGCGCGCGCTCGACGTGATCCGCAAGGTCCCGGGCGTACGCCTGGCCGTGGCGGACCGGGTGTTCCCGGTAGGCACCGGCACCACCACGACCACGGGCCGCCCCTGGGCCGCCGCCCGCCTGGCCCCGTACGCCCTACGGGACGGCCGCTCCCCGCACCACGACCGCGAGGTCGTCGTGGGCGGCGACCACGGGCTACGCGACCGGGTCACCCTGCGCGTCGGCACCACCGAGGCGACGTACAGGGTCGTGGGCGTGGCGGAGGGGCCGCGGGCGGCGGTGTACTTCACGGGAGGTGAGGCGCGGCGGTTGGCGGGGGTGGCGGGCGCCGACGAGGGGGTGCGGCACGCGGGTGCGGGAGTGCGGCACGCGGGTGACGCGGGCGCTGTGGGTGGCGCGGGAGACGCGGGCGCGGGCGCCGACAAGGGCGCGTGGCGCGCGGGCAGGGGACAGCTTGACGCCAGGCGGACGGGCAGCGGACGCGTGGGGAGCAAGTCTGCGGGGGCTGCGGGGGTGGTCGTCGGCAAGGGCGTGGGGCTCGGGGGCGGGGACACAGGCGCTCGTGCCGTGGATGCCATCGGGGTGGTCGCCGATGACGGTGTGAGCGTGGGTGAGGTGTACGGGCGGGTGCGGGCCGCCGTCGACGAGGCGGGGCTGCGCAGTGTCGGGGAGCGGGCCGACGGGGACTCCGCGAAGCTTCGGGTGCTGACCGGTCGCGGCAAGGGTGCCGCCGAGTACCTGGCCGTGGCGCCCGCCCGCACCGGCATGCTGGAGCTGCTCGGCGCGGTGGCGGGCACGGTGGTCCTGATCGCCCTCCTCGTCGTGTCGTCGACGGTGGTACAGGCCCTGCGCCAACGGGCCCACGAGCTGGGCCTGCTGCGCGCGGTGGGCGCGACACCACGGCAGCTGCGCGGCGCCGTGGGCCGCGAGGTGGGCCGGGTCGCGGCGGTGGCGTCGATGGCGGGCGCGGTCCTCGCCGTCCCCGCGTACCTGGGCCTGCGCGCGCTCCTGGAGGCGCACGACGCGCTGCCGCCCGGACTCGAACTCCCCCTCCCCCCATGGCTGTGGGCGGCCCCCCTGGTCACGGCGGGACTCACGGTCCTGGTCGCCCGGATCTCGGCGCTCATCGCCTGCGGGCGCACCGCGAAGGTGCGCCCCGCGGAGGCGCTGCGCGAGGCGGAACCCGGAACGCCCCGGCGGATCACGGGACTTGTCCTGCTTGCCGTCGGCGTGACCTCCGCGGGCACGGCCACGCTCCAGCACGGGCAGGCCGCGGCCGCCGCGGCGAGCGCGTCGGCGGTGTCGATGGTGATCGGCTGCGCGCTGCTCGGGCCGTGGATCGCGCACGGCGCGCTGCGGGTGCTCGCCGGGCCGATGCGCCGGCTCGGCGGCCCGAGCGGGCACCTCGCGGCGGCCAACTGCACCGCGTCCGCGGGCAGGCTCGGCGCCGCGATCACCCCGATCGTGCTCGTCACGGCGTTCGTCGGCGTACAGCTGACGGCGGGCGCGACGCTGACGCACGAGGCGGCGGCGCAGCTGCGCGACGCCGTCCGCGCGGACCTCGTCGTACGGGCCGACACGGGCCTGCCCGCCGGGGCGGTGGCACGCATCCGCGCGGCTCCCGGGGTGCGGGCGGCGACGGAGGTCGTCCACAGCACGGTGGTCCTCGCCCGGCGCGAGACCGGCGAACCCCGGCTCGACCGGCTCCCGGTCCTCGGCGTCACGGCACCGGGTGTGACCCGGGCCCTCGACCCCGACGTGAGCGACGGCCGCCTCGACGGCCTCCGGCCGGGGACGGTCGCGGTGAGCCGCGACCGGGCGCGGGACCTGGACGCGCGGGTCGGCTCGACGGTGACGCTGCGCTTCGGCGACGGGGCGGAGGCGGGCCTGAAGGTGGTCGCCGTGTACGAACGCGGCCTGGGCGCCGGGGACTTCCTCCTCTCCCGCGACGAGCTGACCCGGCACATGTCCGGCGGCGGCCCGGCGGCCCGGCGGGTCCTGGTGACGACGGACGGCGCCGGTCCCGGTCCCGGTCCCGGTCCGCGGACGGAACGGGCCCTGGCCGCGGCGGCTCCCGGTGCCCGGATCGAGCGCGGGGCGGGTGCCGTGCGGGACGTGGTCCGGGTCGAGGCCGAGGACCAGGCGCTCGGCGGTGTGGTGTCCGGGGCGGTGGTCGCCGCGATCGGCGGTTTCACCGTGATCGCGGTCCTGTCCACCCTCACGCTGATCGGCGTCGGGCGGCGGCCCGAACTCGCCCTGCTGCGCCGGGCGGGGGCGGGGCGGGCCCAACTCCGCCGCATGCTCCGCCTGGAGGCCGCGGCGACGGCGCTCACCGGGCTCGTGGTCGGCACCGGGGTCGCCCTGTTCCCGCTGCTCGCCTTCAGTGTGGCGGTGGCTGGGGCGGTGCCGTATCTGCCCTTCGGGCAGGGGGCGGTGGTGGTGGCGGTGGTCGGGGGGACGGCGCTCGCGGGGACGGTGCTGCCCGCGCGGCGGGCGTTGCGGGGGCGGTATCCGACGGGGTGAGGCCGTCGCGGGGCGCCCCGGACCCGCCCCTTCCCGAAACTAGGGGCTCCGCCCCTAGGACCCCTTCTTTCCGCGCT